>DASQPM010000261.1:0-4799 GCA_035643935.1 Pyrinomonadaceae bacterium
TCAGCGCCGGAAAGTATCGCGATGATTACCGCCAACGGATGCAGATGAATTCCCTGGCCAATCAAACGGGGATAGACAACATAGTCCTGCGCCACGCGCAAAACCACCAAAAACACCAGGACCAGAAAAGCCAAAAAGATGCCACCGTGAATCAAAGCCGCCAGCGCTGCGATGATGGCGACTAGTAATGGACCAACCAAAGGGATGAATTCACAGACGCCGGCGATGACTCCCAACACCAGCGGGCTGGGCAAACCGAACAACGCGAAGCCAAGCGCGCAAACCACGCCAATAAAAAGGCAGGCAGTGAGCTGCGCACGTATGTAAGCCGCCAGGGTGCTGTTGATGTCCTGGAAAAATTCGTCACCGCGCCAGCGCCAACGTCCCTTGGGCAGCATTTGCAAGGCTGAACGGCGAAAGGTTTCCGCGTCCTTCAAAAAGAAGAAACTTAAAATGGGAATAAGAACGAGCCAGGGAATATAAATTACCCAACCGGCAATACTCGTCAGCACCGCACTCACGGTTAGACTGACTTTTTCGATCACGCTGGGAATAGCGCCGTTGATTGCGTCAACCAACGGCCCCGGCATGCGATGGGAACGAAAATATTCCACGAACCCCTGTGTTCTGGCGCCGACCGCGGTCCAGTAAGCGCGCGCTTGTTCAGTAAACTCAGGAAACTGGTTGCCTAAACGTGGCGCCAGCAGATATATCCCGACAACAATCACTGCCACAATGATGAGGTAGGAAAGCGTGATCGCCAGTGCGCGCGGCATGGCGCGCTCGCGTCCGGCGACGCGAAGCGGACGACGCAGAAACTCGACTAACGGTGAAACAAAGTAAGCGAAGAAGATCGACAGCACCAGCAGCAGAATAACGCCGGTAAGTTTGACGATTACCCAAAGCAGCAGGGCCACAATGAGCACGATAAAGATCACTCGCAAAACAACGCGCGTCTGCGGCCACGATGCATCGGCAGCGACTTTCGCGGCCACTCCGGCAATTGCTTTGGTTTCCTGTTCGCGCACTCTTTTAGTGGTTAGGTGTAGAGCCTGGCTATTATAGTGCCCACAGCCTTTTGATCGTTCGGTGTGATGCTGCGAAATTCTACGCCGAACGTGTCCGGAGTGGCGTGATGGACCACCTCGCCTTTCAATGAAAGCGCTTCTTCCTGATTGATTAGCAACAGCCCGAGCTGATCACCTACCCGAACATTGGGACAAGCGGGTAGATTACAGACGCGTAGGCCACCCAGGCTGATGTCACCCGGTTCACCGAGTCCAATCGATTCATGCAAGCTTTCATCTTCAATAGCCAGCGTCAGCCGCGTGTTGACGTAATAGCGTGGATACTTTCGTCGTTCATGGTTGGGTAAACTACTGCCGGGTGTGTTCATCGGGAAACTCCCTTCAGTTGGCGAAGTCGTCGTCCTCTTCGTCCTCGTCCTCATCTTCAGCCGGCGGCGCCGGCGCAGATACGCGCGGCGCGGCCGGTTCCCAAATCAGTCCCTTCCATTCGTTTGTCTCGCCGAGCAGCTGCAGCGCTGCCAGCGGATGTCCCGGGTTGCGTTCGATACGCAGCACTTCAGCAATTACTTGTAACTTCTGGCCATCTTCACCTTGCACTTCCAGGCGCACCGTACTGCCGACTTCCGGAAGCTGGCGCGGCAGATGGACCAATGTGCCTTCGGGTCCGACATTCTCGGTAGTGCCTTGAACGACTACATGCGAACCGTCAGCCTCGTCCCACTCTGCGCGCACTTCGAATGATACTAGATAACGTGGCCCTGAACGAACATCTGGTTCCATATGACGAGACATTATTTGCTACTCCTTAGGCAGAAGAAAGCCCTAAAAGCGGAATTCGGAATTCAGTAGACAGTAGTCAGTAGTCAAACTCAAAACTCAGACAGGTACAAAGAACTAAGTACAAAACACCAAGTACAACCCAGGTTGAAAACCTACTCTTCCGCGGTCCTTAGTTTCTCGAGCACCGAAAAATCTTCAAGCGTGGTAACGTCCCCGGCGACAGAGCCGCTGGTTGCGATCTCGCGCAACAGACGGCGCATGATCTTTCCGGATCTTGTCTTTGGCAGAGCATCCGTAAAGCGCAAGTCATCCGGTCGAGCGAGCGCGCCAATCTCTTTGGCCACGTGCGCGCGCAGCTCGGCGTTTAATTTGTCCGATGGCGTGTGTGATCCTTCCAGGGTTACAAAAGCGACGATTGCCGAGCCCTTCAATTCGTCCGGGCGGGCGACTACGGCAGCTTCGGCAACTGCTTCGTGGGAGACCAGTGCGCTTTCCACTTCCGCTGTTCCCAGCCGATGACCGCTGACATTGATCACGTCATCGATGCGACCCATGATCCAGAAGTAGCCGTCTTCATCGCGCCGGGCGCCATCGCCGGCAAAGTAAATGTTTTCAATCTGCGACCAATACTGCTCGCGATAGCGCTGGTCATCGCCCCAGATCGTCCGCAACATCGAGGGCCAGGGACGCTTGATTACCAGATAGCCGCCCTCGTTTGCGCCCACCTCCTGACCGTCGCGGGTCATCACGGCCATTTCGATTCCGGGAAACGGTTTGGTCGCGGAACCGGGTTTCGTCGGCGTCGCGCCCGGCAACGGTGTAATCATGACCGCGCCGGTTTCTGTTTGCCACCAGGTATCGACGATCGGACAGCGCCCCTTGCCGATGACCTGGTGATACCACATCCACGCTTCAGGATTGATTGGCTCGCCCACTGTACCCAACAGACGCAGGCTCGACAGATCATGTTTGAGCGGCCACTGCTCGCCCCACTTGATGAACGCTCGAATTGCCGTCGGCGCGGTATAAAGAATGTTCACACGGTGACGTTCGATGATATCCCAAAAACGATCGGCTTCGGGATGGTTTGGCGCGCCTTCATACATCAGCACTGTGGCGCCGTTTGAGAGTGGTCCATAGACAACGTAACTGTGACCGGTCACCCAACCAATATCGGCAGTGCACCAGTAGATATCCTCATCCTTAAGATCAAAGATCCACTTTGTAGTCAAGTGAGCCTGCAACAAGTAACCGGCGGTCGTATGCAAAATCCCTTTTGGTTTTCCCGTAGTTCCGGAAGTGTAAAGAATGTAGAGCGGATGCTCGCTGTCCAACTCGGCAGCCGCGCACGCTAGATCTGCGTTAGCCATCTGCTCATGCCACCAATGGTCGCGGCCCGGTTCCATGTGAATGGGCTCGCCGGTGCGGCGCACGACAATACAGCTTTTAACCGAAGGAGTTTGTTTCAGCGCTTCATCGACAGCGGGTTTAAGTTTCACTTCTTTACCGCGCCGCCAGCCGCCATCTGCAGTTACTACAAGTTTGCAACTGGCGTCGTTGATGCGGTCGATCAAGGCAGCGCTCGAGAAACCACCGAAGATGACCGAGTGGGTTGCACCAAGGCGCGCGCAGGCCAGCATCGAAATAGCCAGCTCCGGAATCAACGGCATGTACAGCGCGACGCGATCGCCTTTTTCAACTCCTGAACTTTTGAGAACGTTTGCGAATTTGCAAACTTCGGTATGAAGCTGTTGGTAAGTTAAGGTGCGGCCATCGCCCGGTTCACCTTCCCAAATCAACGCGGCTTTGTTGCGCCGCCAGGTTTGCAGATGGCGATCGAGGCAATTGTAAGAAATGTTGATGCGCCCGCCGACGAACCATTCGGCGTGCGGTGGCTGCCACTTCAGCACCGTGTCCCACTTCTTAAACCAATGAAGTTCTTTGGCCATGCGTGCCCAGAAGCCTTCCGGGTCCGCGCTGGCTTCAGTCCGCAACTTTTCCAGGTCCGCCATCGATTTGATGTGGGCCTTTTCGGAGAAAGCGGGGGGCGGCGGAAAGACTCGATCCTCCTGTTGCAGAGATTCGATGTTTGTGACTGTGGACATAGACCTTGCTCGGCTCGCGGAAATCAATATGGCTTCAGTTCTGTGCCGCTTGTGTACCACAGAAGCGCTTGACGCGACAACGGGTTCCTAGCACTATGACAGCAAAGCTCACTTAACTGATGCGGATACAAGAAAAAAGATTGCAATGAAGCTTTTCAACGTGACTGCGCGTTTCTAGCTATGAATCTCCACGTCGGCACCAGCGGTTACAGCTACAAAGAGTGGAAGGGAAGTTTCTATCCCGAGAAAATTCCGGCGAAGGACATGCTGCGCTTCTATTCTGAGCGCTTGAGCACGGTTGAGATAAACGCTACCTTTTACCGCTTGCCGCAAAAAAGCACACTCGAAAACTGGAAAGAGCAGGTGCCGAAAACTTTTCGTTTCTCGCTCAAGGCGCCGCAACGCATCACACATTTCAAACGATTGAAAGAAGTGAGCGAGGACGCAAAGTATTTCCTGGACATTGCCGCCACACTCGAAGACCAGCTTGGTGTAGTACTTTTCCAACTGCCGCCAAACATGAAAAAGGATCTGTCGCGACTGGAAACGTTTCTGAGGGAACTACCCACTCAACCGCGCACCGCCTTCGAGTTTCGTCATCCGACCTGGTTTGACGACGACGTGCTCGAGATGTTGCGAGCGAGGAATTGCGCGCTTTGCGTTTCCGACACCGACGATTTGCCGGCAACGCATATCGACAAGACGGCGGATTGGGGTTACCTCCGACTGCGGCGCGTTCTGTATTCAGAAGAGCATTTGCAAGATTGGCTCAAGCGGGTCCGGGATCAGAATTGGAACGAGACCTTTGTGTTCTTCAAACACGAAGACGAGGGAACCGGCCCTCGTTTGGCGGCGCAGTTTCTGAAACTCGCCGGGGGCTGATTGA
>DASQPM010000262.1:0-7509 GCA_035643935.1 Pyrinomonadaceae bacterium
GAAGTGTCCTGCGCCGCCGCCAATTTCGGCGATCGAAAACGATCGAGGATTACCGAGTTGCTGGTAGAGACTGGCGAAGTAACGCGCAAACGTTGCCGCAAACAAATCGCTGCGCTCTGGACTAGTGCGATAGTCGCCGTACCTGCCCCAAACCTGATGCTCTGGCTTGCGGTAGTAGCCGCCGGTGGCGTCGTACAGCGCAGTTCGCATCCACTCACAAAATGTGATCGGGCCTTCGCGTTTAATGCGCTCGTGGAGTTGTTCGGCCAGGCCGCTTGTATGGGGAACCACTTCGATCATCAATTGATGGACCAGTCGACGCGTTGCGGCGACAGCTTAGCGGTCTTTCGGATCTTCCTGTTTCAGCAGTCGGGTTGTGTTTTCAGTCACACTCGGCGGCGTCAATATCTCTGCGGTATTCGGCCGAGGCTTCCATGCCTGTGCGGGATTAAATGACGCTTGTGCTGATGCGATGGGCGTGCGACCTGCGAGCTGCGGCGCCGCGGGCGAGGCGTAAGTCGAGAGTTCTGGCGTATCGATTGGCGAATTCGCATCTTCCATCATCAAAGCGTAAAGCATCCGCAGCAGGCCGCCGACAAAACACCCAATCGCGACAATGGGAACGAATATGTGAGGCGCCCCGATTATGTAGACACTGAGAATCGCCACGATCGGTACCACCAAAAATGTGCTTAGCATCAGCAGCGCGCCCTGGCGCACGCCCTTGCTTCGCGGGGACAGTTCGCGACTCGCCGATTGCACATAGCGCATCGGCAACTGTCCGCCCGACGCCACCACGGCGCTAACGCCTTCAAGCAGAAAGCCGCATCGCGAGCAATATCTCACCATCTCAGAGACTTGCAGTTGTCCACACTGAGGGCAGAACATTTCGATACCTCGAAAACGAATTGAACTGGCGGCTAGATAATAAACCCTGACGGGCTGATACCGGAAAGCGCTTTGAGTGCAACGACTGCCTGGGTTTGATAATGGGTCGCGCGCGCGAGGGTCTTGAGCAACAGTTCCATCAATGACACTAACCCCTCCGCGGGTGTAGCGACGGATTTCAACAGGCAAAAATCATCGGTGAAACTTGCGAACGCGTGCTCTCTTGTTTCCTCGACTTCGAGCAGATGAGCCAGAACAGTCGCAGGCGTCGATAACTGTTCGGGCAAGGTCCATTCAAAAGGATCGTCCCAGAGGCTGGCCGTTATGCCACCGAACGTCTGCTCGATAGCAGCCGCGGACCGCAACACATTTTCGCCGACTGACTGCAATGCCGCGATTGACGGTTGAACGGGAACATCGTAGAGGAGCGAGGCGGGAGTAGATTCAATGATCGCCGCTGAACGAGAATGAAGGCGCGCAAACTCTCGATCCAAACTGGCGACTATGTCGCGCTGTTCGAGAATGTGCGCGCCTGCTTTTTCTTCCATACGCTGTGCTGATGCAGAGCGGTGGTCCTATCGTCGCTTGGAGGTACGACCGGTTTCTTGCAAAACTGTCCCGAAGCTGCGGCCACCCCACTGAAATCCGTTAAGGACGCGACCTTTCACACCGACACGCGAGCCGCGCGATGGCACGCCGCGCTGAGTCGCAACCCAGATTCTTCCGGTCCCATCGTCGATCTCGTAAGCGCCGTTGCCGAGAACTCCGTAGCTGTCGGTAACGTTACCCACGATTCCGACTTCCTTCCCACGATAACGGCCCGGGTCAGCATTGATGCTGGAAATAGTTGTTTGACTGGGGCAGGCTGTTAGCAGAAACACTGCCGCCAGTATCAGCGCGGCTGGTGCAACTTTTTTTACAATATGCATAAGCGTCTCCTTCTTTGGTTTCAGTTTTGTTCGAGGGAGAGCGCCGCATGAAAAGTTTGCAGTGGAAACCCCTGCGGTAATTTAAGGATGCACGAATTACGAAAACAGTTTTCTCCTAGCCTAAAGCAAACTTATAGGTAAATGCCATCAAAGCTATTCTCAGGCGGCGGTCTTTTCATAGGATTCAATTATCTCGCCAATAGAGTCAGGCTTTCTTTTCAGGTCCTCTATGTCTATTACTTTGAGATGACTAAATTCTAGAGGGATACGATTAATTACTTCCTCACTGGTCACGACAGGGATTATGAACTTATTAAGTCCCCAGGCTGCGCCCAGCTCAAATTGAACCCACTTTGATTCGATCGACGTTGGAGAAAGTATTACCAGGAAGTAGTCACTTTTAGAGAGTTCCTTTTTTATCTTGGATTGCCAATTCTCACCCGCACTCATCTTATCGGTCGTGAAGACATGAAAGTTCGATTGACGGGACAATTGACCGATTAACTCCGAGGCCGGGCCTTTGTCCTCCCGTGCGTAACTAACAAAAACCCGTATGCTATCCTTAGGCTTCTCCTCTTTACTGTTATTCATTGACTCGCTCCTTTGATGCGTTCACCCAGCTGTCTAATATATTCGTCAAGATCATTAAGATCAATGGCCTTGTAAGGAAGCATGATCTCGGGCATGTCCTCCGGTGCAACTTTATCGATAATAGCGATGATCCGCTTGCCGTGTCCCCAAGCAGCGCTAATCTCTATCAATACCCAGGGACGATCAAGCGAGTTTTTTGTTAAGAGGACTAGAAATTCGTTGCACTGTTGTATGTTCGATCGAATTGATTCAGGAATGGAGTCGCCAACCTTAATATCTCTTTCGTCTAGAAATGTCTTAACGTCTCCGCTTTCCTCAAGTAATTTAGCAATCTGTTTCGCGATCCATCTGTCTTTTGTTGAATGACTTATGAACACGAGATAGGGTTGAGCGCGGGAGAGCGGCACATTGGAGCCGGGCCTTTTGGTGCGAGACTTTTTGGTGCGAGATTTTGGTTTCGGCATTATTTCCGCATAGAGGCATGATGGAGTACTGTGCACCATAATCGTCCTTGCAAGTCGGACAGCAAGGTGTTCGTCGTCACCCCCTATTTCCCAAACCAGCCAATCGGCTTGCCTGACAAATCAACCCAGACACTCTTCACGTTTGTGTACATCTCGAGCGCGTGCTTGCCCATTTCCCGGCCATAACCTGATTGCTTATAACCGCCGAAGGGCGAGGCGGCATTGAACATGTTGAAGGTATTGATCCAGATGACACCGGCCTTGATCGCTTTGGCAAAACGATGCGCGCGCGTGATGTTGCTGGTCCAGATTCCGGCGGACAAGCCGTAAATGGTTTCGTTTGCCTGCTTGATTAGATCGTCTTCATTTTCAAAGGAGATCACAGAAACCACCGGGCCAAAAATCTCTTCCTGCGCCACGCGCATCTGGTTCTTCACATCCGAGAAGATCGTCGGCTGGAAGAAGTAGCCGTTCTGAAACGCGCCTGCGAGTGCTGGAGATTCGCCGCCTGCGACCACGGTCGCGCCTTCGCTGCGGGCGATGTCGGTGTAGCTCTTGATGCGATTGAGTTGTTCCCGCGACACCTGTGGGCCCATGTGCGTGCCCTTGTCCATCGGATCGCCAACCACGATCTTCGCCGACTTCTCTTTCAGGCGATCGAGAAACTGGTCCTTCACCTCAGCCTGCACAAAGAGGCGCGAGCCAGCGCAACACACCTGACCCTGGTTGAAGAAGATTCCCATCATCGCGCCGTTCACCGCCTGCTCGATGTCGGCATCAGCGAACACAATGTTCGGCGCTTTGCCGCCGAGTTCCAGGGAAACTTTTGTCAGATTGTCAGCAGCGGCTCGAGCAATCAACTTGCCAACTTCAGTCGAGCCCGTGAAAGCAACTTTGTCAATGCCGGGATGTGCAGCGAGTGCTGCCCCTGCTGTTTCGCCGTAACCCGGAACGATGTTGACGACTCCTTCCGGAAAGCCGGCCTCCTGAATTAACTTTCCCAACTCCATCGCGGTAACGGGAGTTTGTTCGGCTGGTTTAAGCACAATCGTGTTGCCGGCCGCGAGTGCCGGCGCGAGTTTCCACGCAGCCATCAACAGCGGAAAGTTCCAGGGAATGATTTGTCCACATACGCCAACCGGCTCGCGCAAAGTGTAGTTAAACATTTGGCCGGGCACGGGAATCGTTTCCCCTTCGATCTTCGTGGCCCAGCCCGCGAAGTATTCAAAATTCTCAGCAACCTGCGGCAGATCGACGTACGCCGATTCGTTGATTGGCTTGCCGTTGTCTGCGGTTTCCAGTGCGGCCAACTCCGCGCTGTGCTCTTCAATCAACTGCGATAACTTGTAAAGCATACGGCCTCGATCGCGTGCGCTGATCTTCGACCATTTGCCTTCAAAGGCCCGGCGCGCTGCGGCCACAGCGTTGTCGATATCAGCCTTGTCGGCTTCGGCAACTTCAGCGAGTGTTTCGCCGGTTGCCGGATTTGGCGTAATGAAGGTCTTGCCGGATTGCGCGTCGACCCACTGGCCATCGATCAACAGTTGATAGTTGCGAGCTGAATTTGTTCCGGCTGGTTGTGCTGATGACATTTGTTATTCCTTATGTGTCTGACGAAAAAATACTTAACAAGTTATTGCGTCTTAGTGCGTGCTCGCCTTTTCAAAAACCCGCGCAGCGGGTGGGAGCATAAAGCCTGGGGTGGAGCGAAGCGGGACCCCAGGACAACGAAAGGGAAAGAACCTGAGCGCGCGAAAGCGTGCGATAGCGCAAGACTGAGATTTACTCATGAATGGCTGTCGCCCACTTCGCGGGCTCTGCGCTCTGTTCTCAACAGATCCTAGGGTTCCGCTTCGCTTCATCCCAGGCTTTACGCTGTCGCCGCGCTTCGCGGGCTCAATCCTCAACGACGACAAACTGAAGTTTGTCGGACATTCAAATCAAAAATCCGTGGTGCCTGCCAGCAATTGCCTGAGAACGTACGGCAAAATTCCGCCATGCTGGTAGTAGTCAATCTCGATCGGTGTGTCGATGCGCAGCGTCACCGGCACCTCATCAGTTTTTCCTGACGCCCGATGAATGATCAGTTTGAGATCCTTTTGCGGCGCCACACCATCTTCGAGACCGAGCAAGTCGAAAGTCTCGCTGCCGTCCAAATCAAGCGAAGCCGCGTTGGTCCCTTCCTTAAACTGACAAGGCAAAACTCCCATGCCGACCAGATTGCTGCGATGAATTCGTTCGAAGCTTTGCGCGACGACTGCTTTCACGCCCAGCAACCGTGTCCCCTTTGCGGCCCAGTCGCGCGAGCTGCCTGTTCCATATTCCTGGCCGGCCATTACAACCAAGGGCACACCCTCTTGTTGATACTTCACTGACGCATCGTAGATACTGATGCGCTCACCATCAAGCTGATGACCTGATCTATAAATGGTTACGCCGCCTTCCACTGACGGCACCATCAAATTCTTAATGCGCACGTTTGCAAACGTTCCGCGCACCATGACTTCGTGATTGCCGCGGCGCGAGCCATAGCTGTTAAAGTCTTCAATCTGAACGCCCTTTTCCTGGAGATACAAACCCGCCGGGGAGCTGGCCTTGATTGCGCCGGCCGGACTAATGTGATCTGTAGTAACCGAATCACCAAAGATTGCCAGCGGTCGCGCGCCGCGAATGTCTTGCCACTCTTCAACTGCATTGCTGAAACCATCGAAGTATGGCGGCTCGCGAATGTACGTTGATTCATTGTCCCATTCATAAACGTTGCCGGTGCTCGTCGGAATCTCATTCCACAACGGATTCTGCTCGGCAAAGCCGCTATAGAGTCGCCGGTAAGTTTCCGGATCCATTGCCGTCGCCAATAAAGAGTTGATCTCCTGAATGTTGGGCCAAACATCGCGCAGGTAAACGTCCCGGCCATCACTTCCCTTGCCCAGCGCTTCGCGCGAGAGATCGATGTTCACTCGTCCGGCAATTGCAAACGCGACGACCAGCGGCGGGCTCATCAGGAAGTTTGCCTTGATGCTCTGATGAACGCGGGCCTCAAAATTTCGATTACCGGAAAGCACACTGGCCGCGATCAAATCGTGTTCACCAAGCACCTGCTCGATGGTTGGATCGAGCGGCCCGGAATTGCCGATGCAGGTAGTACAGCCGTAACCTACCAGGTTGAAACCGAGTTGATCCAGATACGGTTGCAGCCCTGTCTTCTGAAGATATTCGGTAACCACTCGCGAACCTGGAGCTAGCGAATTTTTAACTGATGCTCCAACCGTCAAGCCACGCTCGACTGCTTTTTTCGCAAGCAAACCTGCCGCCAGCATCACGCTGGGATTCGAAGTGTTGGTGCACGACGTGATGGCAGCGATCAGCACATCGCCGTGGCCCAGATCCACTTCCGCATGGGGAAACTCCTCGGGATGCACTTCCTCCATGCGATCAGGCGTGGGCCGGTTATTCACCATCTCGGTCTCGGTCCACACCGACGTGTTCTGCGCTGTTACGACACCGCCAGCCGCGACCGGCACGGGAGTCGGGCGCTGTTCACCGCCCCCGCCGAGCGGCTTCCTGGCGATGTCTACGGTACCGATGCGCGTGAAGTAGCGCGAGTCCATTTCTTCTTTTGATTTTCCGTAGCCACCCTCACTGGCCGGTTTCTGCAACAGATCAATAAATCGATCTTTGAGATTTGAAAGTTCGATGCGGTCCTGTGGGCGCTTTGGACCAGCTACACTTGGCGAGATGGAAGCGAGCTCGAGGTCGAGCACGGTGCTGTATTGGCATTCGCCCGACTTTGGAATTCCAAACATGCCCTGCACCTTGTAATAGTTGCGCACAGCTTCAACTTGCTCATCAGTGCGTCCGGTTGCTTTCAAGTAAATGCAGGTCTCCTCATCCACCGGGAAGAATCCCATCGTCGCGCCATACTCGGGCGCCATATTCGCAATGGTGGCGCGGTCGGTCACCGACAAGCTGCTTGCACCCTCGCCATGAAACTCAACAAACTTCCCAACCACCTTGGCCTTGCGCAGCATCTCGGTCACGCGCAACACCAGGTCAGTTGCCGTAACACCTTCGCGCAAACTGCCGGTCAGGTTCACGCCGACGACGTCCGGAGTTAGAAAGTAAACGGGCTGGCCCAACATCGCGGCTTCGGCTTCGATACCACCGACACCCCAGCCGACAATACCCAGGCCATTGATCATCGTAGTATGCGAATCTGTCCCTACCAACGTGTCGGGATAGTAAACGCCGTGGCGCTCGGCAACGCTCTTCGCCAAAAACTCCAGATTTACCTGATGACAAATGCCGATACCGGGAGGTATGACGCCAAAACCGTCGAACGCTTGCGTACCCCATTTCAGAAAAACGTAGCGAGAGTTATTTCGTTTGAACTCCATCGCCATGTTTTTTTCGAATGCGTCTTTGGTGCTGGAAAAATCAACCTGAACCGAGTGGTCGATTACCAGATCCACAGGCACTAACGGTTCTATGACGCCAGTATTCTTTCGCAAGCGCGCCACGGCCGAGCGCATCGCCGCCAAATCCACCAGCAAAGGAACGCCGGTAAAATCCTGAAGCAGCACGCGCGCGACTACAAACGGGATTTCCTCCTTGCGCTGGCCGTTGGCCTGCCAGTT
>DASQPM010000263.1:0-3618 GCA_035643935.1 Pyrinomonadaceae bacterium
AATTTCAAGTAACGACGGACGATGTCGGCGGCGACGGCTGAGCGAAAGTTGCCGATATGGCCATATTCCCAGACGGTTGGACCACAGTAGTAGAAACGAACTTCGCCCTCGCGCATGGGATGAAATTCTTCAATGCGGTCGGTCAGCGTGTTGTGAAATCTAAGCATTCTATTATTCGTTAGCAGATACGCGCCCCCGGATTTACGGGAACGCGCAGGTTTGCGAGTCTAGGAAAGGATCAGATACTAGTCAAACGACGGCCAGCTCAAAGACGAATGATTCGAAATGAAAAATGAGAAATGAAAAATGAGAAATGGAAAATCTTTAACAGACTGGACGCTGGTGCTCGTCAACCTCTTTCTTTATTACTAGTGAAGTGTTCCCAGCCGCCGGGTTCCAGGTCCCAGACGCGCGCGCCTTCCGAGATTTTCACGCCGTACGATTCTTCCTTAATCGAACCGATTGCTGTCACCGCAACGCCATCGACTCGCTTGGGCAGTTTGCCGGCATTTTCAGGTTTGACAGTGAAGAGCAACTCGAAATCTTCGCCGCCGTGGAGCGCCAGCATCAATGGATCGAGCGCGCGGCGGCCACAGATTTCTCGGACGACGTGATCGATGGGAATCCGACCAGCATCGATCATTGCGCCCACACCGCTTTCTTTACAGAGGTGATTGAGATCGGAGGAGAGCCCATCGCTGATATCGATCATCGCGCTCGCCAGTTGTTGTTCACCCAAAAGCAATCCCCAGCCGACGCGTGGATCGGGACTAAGTTGTCGCAGCAACAAACGTTCGATCGAATGTTCCTCCAAACGTTGCGGGCCGCTTGTGGTGTACACTCGCACGCCGCGTTCAATCAAACGCAAGCCAGCCGCAGCGTCGCCGAGAAATCCTGTTACAAATATCTGATCGCCGGGCGCGGCGCCGCGTCGCATAATCGCGCTGCCGGAATCGCATTCGCCAATCAGGATTGAATCAATGACGATCTTTTCTGTGGTGCGCGAGACATCGCCGCCAGCCAGCTCAACTCCGTAACGATGTGCCAGACTCAGATAGCCATCGTATAACCCTTCCGCGAAACCCGACTCCCAAACATCAGGAGGCAGTCCGATTGAGACAAGTCCCCAGCGCGCGCGCGCGCCCATCGAGGCGATATCGGAAAGCGAAATAGCCAGGGCTTTATGGCCCAGCATCTCCGGGCTGGTGGTATCGCGCTTGAAATCTATTTCCTCCATCAACAAGTCTGTGGTGACGACGGTGTCTTTGCCCTGGTTGGCGCGAATGACCGCAGCATCATCGCCGATGCCCTGGATCAGTGATGAGTGATGAGTGATGAGTGATGAGTCAGAGCCTTGCGCCTTAACTCGCGCGCGAAGCTTGTTTATGAAATCGAATTCGTTCATGAATTTTAATGGCTTTAGTGGCACGGACTTTAGTCTGTGGCTCCATCGCGGCCACAGACTAAAGTCTGTGCCACTAAAGCCACCCCTCCCAACCCTGAGATTGTTGCTCTTGGATCACTGCTTTTACCTTTGGGCCTCTATACGACAGTGTTCAGAGATTGCGGCGCAGGGAATCGAGACCGGCTTCGATAGTTTCAAGGGAGGTTGAAAAGGAAAAGCGCAGATGAGATTCGCCATCTGGGCCGAACACCGCGCCGGGAACGGTCGCAACCCGCGCGCGATCGAGCAGAATCTCCGCGGCTTCCCGACTGTCACGACTCACGCGCGAGACATCAGGAAACGCATAGAACGCGCCCGCGGGTTTTTCGCAGATCAGTTCCAACTCATTCAGTCCCGCCAGCAGCAAATCGCGTCGTTGCTGATAAGCGAGTCGATTTGTTTCCAGCATGTCAGACTCAGTTGTGAACGCAGCCAGCGCGGCCCATTGCGTGGGAGTGGAAACGCCGTTGGAGGAATACAAAGTAGTCTTGCGCATTCCGGTCATCCACGGTTCTGCTGCGACTGTGTAACCAAGGCGCCAGCCGGTCATCGCATAAGATTTTGAAAGCGTGAAAATTGTGATCGTGCGTTCGCACATTCCTTCGAGCGATGCGATCGAAAAATGCTCGCCCTCGTAAACCAGATCTTCGTACGCTTCATCGGCGATTACAATCAGGTCTCGCTCCTGGGCAAAGCGCGCCACCACACGTGCCTCGTCGCGCGTGAAGACCACTCCCGTCGGATTCTGCGGCGTGTTGTAGTAGATGGCTCGCGTGCGATCAGTTGTGTAACGCGCCAACGTTTTTTCCAAACCTTCAACTCGCGCTTTCGCAGTGGGAACCAAAACTGCTCGCCCCTGACAATGAGCAATCAGATCTTTTATCGGCGTCCAGTAAGGAGAGAAGACCAGAACTTCCTCGCCTGGGTTAACAACAGATTGAAAGGCCCCGAACAAACCCTGCATGCCACCATTCATGATCATGACATCGCTTGCCTGGGCAGCAATGCCATTTTTTATCCGCAGTTTGTCTGCAATCGCGGCGCGCAGTTCCGGAATTCCAGACGACGGCGCATAGCGAGTTTTGTTTTCATCAAGCGCGCGCTTCATCGCTTCCTTGATGAAGTCAGGCGTGTTCATGTAAGGCTCGCCGCCTTCAAACTGATAAACCGTCGCGCCCTGCTCGCGCAGTTTCATTATGCGGTTGCGAATGTTGACGATGTCGGAGAAACCAATTTCATCGAGCCGTGAGGCGAGACGGAAAACGATTGGGGACGTGGTCACTATTGCAGATTATCCTTCGCGCGCGGAACAAATCGAAGGCGGATTATAGCTTGACGACTAAAGTGCGTCTAGCGAGGTTCAGAAACTATTGGTTTTAGAGCATGCGGGAACGGGACCATTATTTGGGTTGCGGCTTGCCGCCGCACTGTGCGGAAAGCCTATGGCTTTCCGCTGAGTTCCCCTTAATGATTTTTTCCTGAGGCTCAGCCTCAGGAAAAGAGGTGAGGTGAGAGATCGTTTCCGGAAAGGCCGAGCCTTTCCGCACTGTGCGGCGGCAAGCCGCAATCGTCAAAGTCCTGAACAACTAAATACTTTTTGTCCAACACCGCACTGTGCTAGCTCCGAAGCCTACCTCAGATAATACTTTTAAGAATCAGTTTTAACTGATCAGGGCTAAGTGCAAGTATTGACACGCCAAACTCGCTGGCAGTAACATGGCGGCCGCGTCGGGCTGCCGCGCAATCTCGCGATTAGTTCTCCTTTAATTTTCCCGAAGAGAAACTGACGACCGCACCTGCATCATGGGCCGTTCTGCCGTAGCCATCCCCGAAAAGCTGTTCTTTAAGATCGGCGAAGTTTGCGAACTGGCCGGAGTGCAGGCGCATGTGCTGCGCTATTGGGAGTCGGAGCTTCCTACGCTGGCGCCGCAAAAGAACCGCGCCGGTCAGCGCGTCTATCGCAAGCGCGACGTGGAAATGGCGCTGCGCATCAAGGAACTTCTCTACGAAGATCAGTACACGATTGCCGGGGCCAAGAAGAGACTGGCAAACGACTTGCGCGCCGGCGGCAAACTCAAAATCGTTTCCTCGGAAGACGAGGGAGACAACTCCGACACTTCTAAAACTGCGGCGCCAGACAGGTCGACGAAGATGAGCAGCGCGCAGACAGCAGG
>DASQPM010000264.1:0-4211 GCA_035643935.1 Pyrinomonadaceae bacterium
ATCGTGCAAGTCCAAGAGTCTCGAAGTTGGGAAGGCGGGCTTGCCCCCGCTCTTCGCTGGCCGATCGCATTGACTGACAGATGTTGCGAACGCACGGGAGGTTATTGTCGACGCAGCTATTTGTCGTGAAAGTTGACGGAGGTGGTATGCAATCTTCCAAATCTCGCGTCCTTGGTCTGGTTCTCATTCTTCTTGGTATCGGACTGGTCTATTACAACTGGCGTCAGGTGCTTCAGGAAGGCAGCTACTCAATGAAGCTGGCGGCGTTCGGACCTCTGGTTGGAATCGGCGGACTCTATCTCCTCATCTTCCCGTCGATGGGAGGAAAGCCGAGGACCGCGAAGGAAAAAATCATAGTGCTAATCGTGTTTCTAATTGGACTGGCGGCTGGATTAGTCAACTGGTACTTGATGGACCCGGACTTTTTTGGAAGATAACAACAACCTCCGGTTAACGCAGGTGGCACTGACAAGACTGCACTCTAGCCCTTGTCTTCAACTTCTCGCTTCTGTTCATCCTGATCACCCGCGGTGTTCGCAGCTTCTTGACTCTCCAATCCGCCGACGGCGATGAAAGTAACCGTGTCCCAGGCATTGTGAATGCCGATGAATAGCAGGAGGATAGCCGTCGCGCCCACCACGAAGAGGACTCGATGCGGATAGCCTCGCAGCAGGAGCGCCGAGCTTAGCAGTAACGCATAAGCGATCAGTGGCAGGATTGCATGCCAAAGCCAATCTTCGAACACCGGACGATAGCCGGTCTGGCTTCGCGCCCGCAGAAGAACTATCACGCCATAGATCACACCCGCAAGTCCCAACGCGCCGAGAGCAACACTAACCTGCGATAGTCCCTGCCAGGGAGCGCTCAGAATCGCGGACAGCAGTAGCACGGCGCAGAAATGCACGATTGTGGGAGTGCCGAAGGCGTCAATTTGTCTGGCACTCGCCCGTGTGCGCGACTGGGCAATCAGGGCAATCACAACAAACTGCAATCCGGTCAGCGCTGCTCCTGAGGAACCAACGATGACATAAAAAGATTCCCAGAGAACGAGTGGCGATCGTGCGGCTTGTTCCATGGGCGTATCGTAAATCGTGAATCGTAAATCGTAAATAGATAACTGGCGCGAACGCGTACTGGAACGAAGCGCGCAGGAGCGAGTAGGTCGCGGCAAGCCGCAATCAACGTCGTTCAGGTTCTGAGCAGTTAAGCACTTTTGTGCAAAGGCAGGCGACGGAACGTCTAAACCGCCTTCCCTATTGCGCGCACTTTTGTAATTTCTCTACTCTTGCTGCCAGGCGTGCATCACCCATCTTCTCAGTAAATGCAGCAAAGGACGCAGCCGGTCCAGTCCAGCGCAGCTCGTCGACGTTGCTAAAACACAGCGCGTCGGTGCGCAGCGTCGCCAGATTCTTGAACAGTAGAGCGCGCTCGAGGTTGCTCAACTCGCGACCGCTTCGCTTAACTTTATTTTGTTCAGGGTTGGCGCTCGCTTCCTTACTCGCGAGCACTCCTGCAGGAAACTGCTCGATGTGGCCATAGCGGTTGATAAGCGTGGCGGAGGTCTTTGGCCCCAGGCCTGCGATTCCGGGATAGCCATCAGCGCTATCACCAACCAGCGCCAGATAATCGGCGATGAACGCGGGTGCGACGCCAAACTTCGCCTTGATGGCCTGCTCGTCGCGAATTTCGTTCTTTCTGCGATCTATTTGCACCACGCGATCGCCGACCACGCATTGCGCCAGGTCTTTGTCAGGAGTCCAGATGCAAACCTTCTCGACGCGCTTATCTTTCGCAGCCAGATATGCGGCAGAAGCGAGGGCATCATCTGCTTCTAGTTCGACCATCGGCCACACTGCGACACCCATCGCGGCTAGTGCTTCTTCCAGCGGATGAAACTGGTCGAGCAGGGCTCGCTCAATTCCTGCGCCCGTTTTGTAGCCTGGCCACAGACCGTTGCGAAACGATTCGATGACGTGATCGGTGGCTACGGCGATGTGCGTCGTATCGTCTTCGATCATCTTCGCAATCATGTGGAGGACGCCGGACACGGCGCCGAAAGGCGGATCAGTTTTCTTGAAGCGGCGAATGCCGTAAAAGTGACGAAAGAGTTCGTAGGTGCCGTCGATGAGATGAACGATCATGGGGCAGAGATCAGAAGTCAGAAGTCAGAAGTCGGAGGCCAGCGCAAATTGTGAATCGCAAATCGGGAATCGTATTGTAAATAGAGACGAAAATGTTCATGCTTTTCTGACCTCTGACCTCCGACCTCTGAATCAGCGGACAAGCATGAAGGGCACGATCGTGACCGTGCCCTTCGAAGCTAGCATGATGATCAGCTTAGCCTCCAGCTTAACGCGAGGACTTACTGTGTTGATGGCTCAGCAGCCAATTGTCGTTACGGCTTGTTACTGACCGGCGTCGCATTCGGGCTCTGGCTCATACCGCGATTGCGCATCATCTTAACTTCTACGCGCCGGTTCTGCGCGCGGCCAGTAGCAGTTGTGTTGTCGGCTACGGCTTCTGTTTTGCCATAACCCATCGGCGTCACAAAACGGCGGAGCGGAATCTTATGATTCACCGCGAGGTACTGGATCACTGCATCCGCGCGCGCGCGGCTCAAGCGGAAGTTCTTTGCCTCACTGCCGGTCGAATCGGTATGGCCAGCAACCTCGATAGAAAAGGCTTTAGCGTTCGCGGCTTTCGCTGCAAACTCGTCAAGCTGCTGCTTCGCTTCAGGTGAAAGAACTGCGCTATTTACTCGGAAAGTTACCGCGACATTCTCCTGCACATCGTACTCATCGAGATCGTTAATACGGGTGTTCGCTGCAGCCGCTTCATTTCTGGCTTCGGCAGCAACGGCGTAGAGTTCGTCCATCTGTCCCGCGATGCGTTGCTGGTTTTCCTCAACCGGCGTCACGCGCGTATCAGACGTAATCGCAGCCCGCATGTCCGACTCATCAAACCTTATCTTGTCGGCCACCAACTGGCCCTGCGAATCGCCGCGCCCTTCAACTTCGACAATCAGCCCGCGCAGGATTTCCGTAACCGGATACTTCTTGCCGCTGCGAAGAAAGCCGCCATTAGCTTTAACGCTGGTGCGATCAGTTATGAGTACTTGATAGTCTGTGCGATTGCGGTCGCGGATTCTAAAGGTCTCGCCCTCGCGTGCGATGACTACCCCTTTAAACTTCAGCTTCGCGCCGTTAGGGATTGATTGTATGTTTCGTTCAACCGCAGTGGTTTGGTGGGTTGTAACTTGTCCATAAACGAGCGGGGTTATGGCCAACAACAAGGCCAAGCCGCAAATTAGTTTATGTAGTCGAGAATTCGCATTAGTCCTCATATTCACTCCTTCAAGATCATTAAGGTTCAATCAAACACTCCGGCGCAATTCGTCCGGCGCCAGCGGGAGGGAAAAACGAAATAGTAATTATGGCCGATTCAGGGAAATGTTTTGTTGCAAACCAACGATGGTTGAATGGCAATTGAGATGGAGAGAGGAAGACAAGCGAAATTGCACGCCATTACCAGCCGTCAAAGCAAGACGGTGATAGCAACGGACGCATTCGTGCACTTACTTCAGCGTATGCTATGGATTGGTTGAAAGCAGGCTGTTCCAGTTGTCGATAATGTTCGAGCCTTCGGGGAAGCGGTTCCAGAACATGGGAATATAACGTTTGGCGTCGGCCGAATTTTTCCACTTCAAAACGAGCGCGCTCGCTTCCTGTCTGCGGTTGTGTTTGACGAGGATGAAAGCGCGCAGCGCATCGAGGTGATAGCCCATTACACTTTCCGTCTGACTTGATTGCGCAGAGACGACCTTATAAGCAGCTTCAAACTCTCCGGGTTTGTCGCCGCTAACGTCGCGTTGAACAGCACAATAAAGAAAGGCAAGAACATAGTAGGAATCGCCAGGATAGCGTTCCAACGCTGCCAGGAATCGCTCCTGGGCCCGGTCGTATTGGTGGCGTCCCATCTGGATCTTGCCACGTATGTTCGAAAGCACGGTCAGTCCATACTCGCTGGGCGCGTTCGCGTCGCCATCGGGGCGAGCGAGGACCTTTCTTAGCAGCGCGTCAGCATCGTCGTATCTATCGAGCTCAGTGTAGCAGGATGCAAGATTCAGCTCGGTCGAAACGTCGACTCTTTTTATTTGCAGATAGCGTTCAAAGATTGCCGCACCCGCGCGAAAACGCTTGTTGTAGAGAAGT
>DASQPM010000265.1:0-4584 GCA_035643935.1 Pyrinomonadaceae bacterium
TCAGGCGGCGTCGCTTACAACTCAGTAATGAACGGCAAGATTCTCCTGAACACGCCCTTCAGTCGCGTGTACGTGCAACCGGCAGCGGGCGACAGCGGCACCGCGCTGGGAGTTTGTTATGAGATCAATAATGGCATTCTAAAGAGCCCGCGTGGTGAGGTGATGTTGGGCGCTTATACCGGTCCGGCATTTAGTGACGATCAAGTCCGCGCCGAACTCGAGCAACGTAAACTCGTTTTCCAGACCTACAGCGACGAGGAAGTAACCAGGCACGCGGCCCAGGACATTGCCGACGGGTTGGTGGTCGGGTGGTTTCAGGGACGCATGGAGTTTGGACCACGCGCGCTTGGCAACCGCTCAATCGTTGTCGATCCGCGGCGCGCTGACATGAAAGAGATTCTCAACAAGCGCATCAAGAAGCGCGAGCCGTTTCGTCCCTTTGCGCCGTCGATACTTGAAGAGCGCACCGCAGACTATTTTGAACAGGACCATCCGGCGCCCACAATGTTGATGGTTTATCAAGTGCGACCCGAACGACGGGCGGAAATTCCGGCAGTCACACATGTTGATGGTTCGGGGCGTTTACAAACTGTCTCGCGCGAAGTTAATGCCAGGTTTTACCAGCTCATCAGTGACTTCGAGGAATTAACCGGCGTGCCGGTGGTGTTGAATACGTCGTTCAATGAAAACGAGCCGGTGGTCTGCACGCCCGCACATGCGATTGATTGCTTCTTGAAGACGCGTATGGACGTTCTTTATCTCGGCAACCACTCCGTGAGACGTAGATAGATTCAAGTCACGCAATCTCATGGTTGGGAAGGGTGGTTTACCCCCGCTGAGACTGAGAGGCATTCAACGGGCGGGGGCAAGCCACCCTTCCCGACCTCGAGCTGATCTATCTTGAAACTTCTTCTTTCAGTATTTTCCAGCTTGCGATCCGCAAGCGCAGCACTCAGAACTCAGCACTTTAGTAAAAGAACTCGAAACTTATGAGAATACTTGTAACAGGCGGCGCGGGATTTATCGGATCACATTTGTGTGAGCGACTGCTCGACGAAGGGCACGACGTTCTTTGTCTTGACAACTTTTTCACCGGCCGGCGCGCTAACATCAATAAGCTGCTCGACAACCATCGCTTCGAGCTGATTCGCCACGACGTTATCGAGCCAATCCTTTTGGAAGTGGACCAGATTTACAATCTCGCCTGTCCAGCCTCGCCGATTCATTATCAATACAATCCGGTAAAGACAGTGAAGACCAGCGTCATGGGCATGATCAATATGCTTGGCCTGGCGAAACGCGTGCGGGCGCGCATCCTCCAGGCATCGACGTCGGAAGTCTATGGCGACCCGTTAATTCATCCGCAGCGCGAAGAGTATTGGGGCAACGTGAACCCGATTGGGCTGCGATCCTGTTACGACGAAGGCAAACGTATCGCGGAAACATTGATGATGGATTATCACCGGCAGAATCGCGTAGACACACGCATCGCCAGAATTTTTAACACCTATGGACCACGCATGTTGGAACACGACGGCCGCGTTGTTTCGAATTTTATTGTGCAGGCGCTGCGCGGCAAGCCGCTGACGCTCTATGGTTCCGGAGAGCAGACACGTTCGTTTTGTTACGTGGACGATTTGGTTGAAGCGCTCATCAGATTGATGAACGTTGATGACGTGCACGAGCCGGTCAACCTGGGAAACCCGGGCGAGTTTACTATCAAGCAATTAGCGGATGAAGTGATCAAGATGTGTAATTCGAAATCCGAAATCGAATATTTACCATTGCCGGAGGACGACCCGAAACAGCGCCAGCCAAACATCACGCGCGCGCAAACGCTGCTGGGTTGGAACCCAACCATCGCGCTGCATGAAGGACTTTCAAAAACGGTGGCGTACTTTAAAAGTAATGAGTGATGAGTAAGCGTCAAGAGGTTCAGAGTCCAAGCTTTAGCTTGCTTCTTAACACCGCAAGAGCAACCTGAAGGTTGTACTCTGAACTTCTTGACGCTCACTTTAAGAAATAGATGAACATCCTGTTACTAAATCAGTGTTTCCATCCGGACGTGATGGCCACGGCCCAGCAGCTTACTGATTTGGCCGTTGGGCTCACAGAGGCTGGGCACAACGTTACGGTCATTGCGAGCAACCGAGGTTATGACAATCCCTTGCAACGCTTTCCACGGCGCGAAACCTGGCGAGGCATAAACATCATCCGCATTCCGTCGCTGGCGCTTGGCAAAACAAGCAGGCTGCGCCGCGCCATCAACTTTGCGAGCTTTCTGCTTAACTGTTCCTGGCAATTGCTTCGGCTGCCGCGCTTTGATGTTGTGGTTGCTCTAACTTCTCCGCCGCTCATCTCTTTTCTTGGTTCACTTTTTGTCCGTCTCAAAGGTGGAAAGTTTTTCTTCTGGGTCATGGACCTGAATCCCGACGAAGCGATCGCAGCCGGCTGGCTGAAGAAAAATTCTCTGCCTGCGAGAGTGCTCGCAACGCTGTTGAAATCGAGCTTGGACCATGCCGACGGCATCATAGCCCTGGACCACTTCATGAAGAGCCGCATCGTTGCGAAGGGAGTGCGGCCCGAATTGGTAACGGTGCTGCCGCCATGGGCTCACGACGATCGGGTTTACTACGACAAAGAGGGTAGGGAAGACTGGCGAAGAGAACAGGGTCTTGCCGAGGCCTTCGTCGTCATGTACGCCGGCAACCACAGTCCGTGTCATCCACTGCAAACGCTGCTGGAGGCAGCACAACTGTTATCCGATCGAAATGACATTGTGTTTTTGTTCGTTGGCGGCGGCAGTGAACAGGAAAGGGTTAGGCAGTTTGCCGCGAGAGAGGGTCTGAAGAACGTGCGGTGTCTTCCGTATCAGAGAGCAGAGACGCTTTCAGCCTCGCTTTCCGCGGCAGATCTCCACACAGTGGTGATGGGCGACCCGTTTGTTGGAATTGTCCATCCATGCAAACTTTATAATATATTGAGGGTTGGCACTCCGTTCCTTTACATTGGACCGCAAGACAGCCACGTCAGCGAAATAGCTGCCCAGCTCGATACTAGCCACCCAACATATCTGGCCGTCCATGGTGATGCTGGGATGGCAGTTCTACATATATTGACCGCGCTTAATCATACTTTAGAAGGAAAGCACAGGACTGTTCCTCAGCTTGCGAGCACATTTTCCCGGCAAGCGCTGTTGCCGCAAATGATAAGTCTACTTGAGTCGGAAAAGTCTGATGAGGCTTCTTTAGCAAAACCGATCAGCGAAAGCCAGGTCTTCGCTGGTCGTTCCAGTTGATCGCGTTTAACTCCCGAAAGAACCAGTAGCGAGGTCGCCCCGTGAATACCTATTTCGCTCTTTTCCTAATCGCCACTTTTTCGGCGTTGGTCATCACGCCGCTCGTTCGCCGGCTTTGTCAGCGCTACAATTTTCTGGATGTGCCAACAGACGGTCGACGCATGCATAAGAGCGCTGTTCCGCGGCTGGGCGGCATCGCGATTTTCGCCTCATTCATTTTGGCCCTCTCAACCTTGCCACTGGTTTCGAATCTACTCACCGATTCACTACGACCGCACACTTCTCAGCTATTCATAATCCTGATTCCCGCCACGCTGGTACTGCTGCTTGGCGTCTACGACGACCTGCGCGGAGCAAATGCGGCGATCAAGTTCCTGGGGCTGGGATTGATCGCAAGCTTGTTTTACGCGATGGGCGGAAGAATCGAGGTCCTGGCGATACCTTTTGTCGGCGCGATCCACTTTCATCCCGCGATTGGATTCTTCATCACCGTCTTTTGGCTGGTGGGAATCTCAAATGCTTTCAACCTGATTGACGGAATCGACGGACTGGCGCCCGGCGCGGCGCTGTTCTCGTCGTTGGTCATTCTGGTCGTCTCCCTGGCTGGCGAGAACCCTTTGATGGTTGTAGTGGCACTGGTGCTTTGCGGCTCGCTGGCCGGATTTCTGCGTTACAACTTCAATCCCGCATCAATATTTTTGGGGGACTCTGGCGCGCTTTTCGTCGGGTTCCTGCTGGCCTCATTGTCGGTCCTGGGCGCGCAAAAAGCGACAACAGCCGTTGCCGTGATTACTCCGATACTTGCTTTTGGTTTGCCGGTGGTCGACACGGGCATGACTATGGCGCGACGGTTGATCAGCGGCCGGCCGCTTTTCCAGGGCGACGGCGAGCATATCCATCACATGTTGCTGGCGCGTGGCTGGTCACAACGCCGAGTAGTGATGATCCTCTACGCCGTCTGCGCAGTGTTTGGACTGTTGGCAACCGTTTCGACCAAGACATCTTCGCCGGTGACGGGACTGGTGCTGTTTGTAATCGCGGTCGCAGTGATCATCGCGGTCGGCCATCTGCGCTATCACGAGGTTGACGAATTACGCGCCGGCATGAAACGAACTGTCGGCGATCGTCGAGTTCGCGTTGCCAACAACATTCGCGTGCGGCGGGCGAGTCTTGCACTGACGAAAGCGCTGAGTCTTAATGAGTTGTTCGAGGCAGTTGCACAGATGCTTGAGTTTGAAGAGTTTGCCTATGCCAATGCGCAAATCGGTCAAGTGACCCACGCGGCT
>DASQPM010000266.1:0-3392 GCA_035643935.1 Pyrinomonadaceae bacterium
ATGGGCGGCCCTCTGGTCAATGAAGCCGGACTGCCGCATGACGCGCTCTTGATCGTCAACGCCGAAGATGAAAACGAAGTGAGAGAAAAACTGAAGAACGATCCCTGGTTCACGCACGGCATTCTGAAACTGGAGATCGTGAAGCGCTGGCAGATCTTTATTGATGCCAGGAAGTAGGTAACGCTCGCCTCTCTGGCACCGCAAAATTTCCAATTCGCAGGACATTTGATCGCGCGCGAACGTGACCTCATGCACTTCAATCGATGGACTCTCCGGTTTTTGAGCTTAACCGCGCTCGGAGTCCTGTCCGTCTGCACAGCGCGCGCTGACGAAAAACCAATGATGCGGGCGGTGGTCGCGCACGAATATGGTGCGCCTGAAGTGCTCAAGCTTGAGCAGGTGCAGCGACCCGAACCGAAAGAAGATGAAGCGCTCGTGCGCGTGATCGCGAGCGGCGTTAACCCGGCCGATCCGCTCACGCTCAGCGGCAAATACGCGAAGGAATTCGGAACGCATCTGCCGCTGATCCCCGGCTATGACATCGCCGGCATCGTGGAGAAAACAGGCGCACAGATCACGAAAATCAAAGTCGGCGACGCGGTCTATGGTTATCCGACTTTTGGCGGCGGTTGGGCAGATTACGTGACAGTCAAAGAATGGGAAGTGGCTCGCAAACCAAAGTCTCTCAGCTTTGTGGAAGCCGCGGCAGTCCCGATGGGCGCCTTGACTGCCTGGCAGGCGTTAGTGGACGTGGCGAAACTTCAGCCCGGGCAAACCATTCTCGTCCACGGCGGCTCGGGTGGCGTTGGCAGCTTTGCAATTCAAATCGCGAAAGCGCGCGGTGCGCGCGTAATTGCCACCGCCTCGACAGCAAACCAGGATCTCTTAAAGCAGCTTGGCGCGGACGTGGCAGTTGATTACACCAAAACGAAATTTGAAGATGTCGCGAAAGACGTGGACGCGGTACTTGATCCGGTGGGCAAGGAAACGCTTGCTCGTTCGTACGCTGTGGTGAAGCAAGGCGGAATCGTCATGTCACTGGTCGCCCTTCCCGATCGCGCTGAACTCAAGAAACATGGCATTCACGGAGCAGCAATCTCAGTTCATCCCGATGCAGAAGACCTGACCGAGATCGCGCAACTCATTGACTCTGGAAAACTCAAGCCCGTAGTCACGCAGGTCTTATCGCTGAATGATGCAATCCGCGCACAACAACAAGCCGCCACCCACCATACGCGTGGCAAGATCGTGCTCCGAATTACAGACGAGCCGAAAGGCTGAAGGTTCGGGCTTCGGCTTGTTCCTGATGGCGCAGCTACAACACTTCCTAGCGAACTTTCTCGTCGATCGCCAGGTAATCCTTCCGCGGCGGACTAAACGTATCGAGCACGCGCGTCGCTGAGAGCGTTTCCACTCCATGCCGAACATTGCTCGCGAGGTAAAAAGAATCGCCCGTTGAAAGGTCATGGGGCACGCCATCAACGATCAATCGCATTTTGCCTTCGAGAATGTGAACGATTTGTTCCTGCGAATGCGAATGCTCTGGCATACGACTCCCCGCCGCCAACGTGGCAAGCATCTGATACATCGTCTCGCCATTGGCAACCGTCCGGCGAGTAATGCCGGGACAAATTTCAATCCTCGGATTTTCTGGTTTCATTTGCAGAATCTTACGCCAGGCACCTATTAGGCGCTCATTTTTTCATCCGAAATCAGAGATTCACACTCGCTACAGTTCCGAACAGGAGTGAATCAGGAAACCAGGAATCGAGGAAAGGGATTTCCGAGCTAAAAGGTAAAGCTGCGCGGGCAGCATCGAAGCAGCGAGGGCAGCCACTGTTTCAACTCAGGAAAAATAGTCTCTGTAAATCTGCGGTAATCTGTGGACAACAAATCTCAAGGCGTGGCAGAATGCGCACCATGAAAACCTTCACCTCATTTATCACAATTCTATTCGCGACGTTGATCGCGATACCCTCATTTGCCCAAACCCCCGCTACGTCGCCCGCGACTGCATCGGGTGCGAGCGCGGCCCAACCAGCAAATGCAACAGGCCAGCCGAATCCGCAGGAAATGATGAAGCAAATGATGGAGCTGTCGAAGCTCAACGAGAACCACAAGCTTCTTTCCAGCCTCGACGGCAATTGGAATTTCGCCATCAAAATGTGGATGAACCCCGACCCGAACGCGCCGGCGCAGGAATCCAAAGGCACCGCCACTCGCAAGAGCATCATGGGCGGCCGTTACGTAACGATGGATGTGACGGGCAAGATGCAAATGCCGGGTGAAGACGGCAAACCGAAGGATATGCAATTCAAAGGCATGGGCTTGGAAGGCTACGACAACCTAAAGAAAAAGTTCGTTGCCTCATGGGTCGACAACATGGGCACTGGAATCCAGTTTTCCGAAGGCACGTACGATCCCGCGACCAAGAGTTTCACCTACACGAGTGAAATAGAGCCCGCGCCCGGAATGAAAATGCCAGTGCGCGAAGTCATAAAGGTCGCTGACAACAACCACATGAGCCTGGAATGGTACGAAAACCACGGCGGCCAGGAAAAGAAGACGATGGAAATCGCCTACACACGCGCAGGTAAGAAATAGCGGGTTGTAGAAGCGGCTGTGTCAGCCGCAGATTTTAGTGGCGGCCGTGCCGGCCGCGAAGCGACTTACCCTCACGCGCTATGCGCTTCGCTGCTTTTGAATTTGTCTCGTGATTAGAAAATGCGCGACGAAACCGAGCAGAAACGCAACGAGACCGATCCACGGATTCAAAGTCACTGCGATCAATAACTCAGCGACACCGAACAACCAGACAAAGCTCTCTCCGGCGAAGGCCTGGCCCCAGTCGGGCTGAAGATTTCCAGACGGAACGCGCGGCCTCAACGCAGGCCAGAAACGTGGCACCGCTCGGCAATAGGCGTGGTACGAGTCACGTTGCGTCTGTCGCAGGGCTTCTTCCTCGCGAAAGATCAGTCGATAAACAAAAATCCAATTCGCCAACAGCAAGAAAACAAATCCTGATCGGCTCGCCAGAACGCCGATTCCCGCCGCCATTGGGAGGTTACCCAGATAGAGCGGATTGCGCACGTAGCGGAAAGGCCCGTCAGCTACGAGCGCTTCGGAATGTTGAGCAGTGTCGTGCACCACTGCCGTGCGAGAAGATAAGCTGCGCCCCATGTCCGCAGTGCTGCGCTGAGGAACACCAGCAACGCACCGATTCCAATCCCGATTCGCGCAAACGTGTCCGCATCCACACTGCCCCGCGTTATCGATGGCGCGATCAAATGTCGAAGTGCGATGATGAACGAAGTGTCATCAAAAACGGAAAGCAGAAATCCTACCAAATAAATCGCGCTGATGATCCAGAACCTTTTTTCGAACTCGAACCT
>DASQPM010000267.1:0-2541 GCA_035643935.1 Pyrinomonadaceae bacterium
AATCCTTTGTCACTCCTGCCTCTGAGAGTAATCCTGCGACGATTCATGCCAACCCGGATCGTTCAGAAGATTGTCAGACTGAAGAACGGGCCGCAGCCAAAGCTGAAGGAACTGACCGGATAAAGATTCCGTCCAAAGGCAGTACTTCAGCAGGTTGCTAAGAAAGAAAGGGAGAAACTGATCCACGAACTCACACAAAATAAGGCACTAAGTTTGCTCTCTCTCATTTCGTGAAATTTAGTGTGATTTGGTGGATCGTGTCGTTGACATTGCTTGCACAGAACCTAGAGGAAGCGATAAGTATCGATTTTTCATCAGCCTACTAGAACTCTGCCTATCTTCGCGATGGATCCAAAGCTGTCAGTCATCACCTGCGCGCACAACCCGCGACCCGACTATCTGGACCGCGTGATCGATGGGCTTAAGGGCCAAGGCCTCAATAAGGAGCATTGGGAATATCTGTTGGTTGACAATGCCAGCCGGCAGCCGCTCTCAGGGCAAATCGATCTCTCGTGGCATCCGCAGGCGCGGCACGTCAGGGAAGAGAAGTTGGGACTGACCCACGCGCGGTTGCGCGGGATTCGCGAATCGTCTGGCGAGATTCTCGTCTTTGTCGACGACGACAATGTCCTCGATGCTGATTACCTGGCCGAAGTGATCAGAATCGCTGGGGACTGGCCGATGTTGGGCGCATTCAGCGGCCAGGTGCGGGCGAGCTTTGAAGAAACACCGCCGGAATGGACGCGGCCATACTGGCGACGCCTCGCAATTAACGAGTTCGATCGTGATTCGTGGTCGAATGTTCCTTGCCTGGATCAAACAACGCCCAATGGGGCCGGGCTCTGCGTGCGCCGGCGCGTCGCTACGGAGTACCTCGCTTATCACGCCAGCGGCAAAAGGAAAGTCGTGCTGGATCGCATGGGAGAGAGTCTGCTGTCCGCCGGTGATTTGGATCTGGCGGCGACTGCCTGTGACCTTGGGTTGGGTAACGGACTGTTCGCTGCGCTGAAACTTACCCATCTTATTCCCAAAGAGCGGCTGAGCGAACCCTACCTGCTCAACCTACTTGAGGCTCAAGTACTCTCGGCTCGATTGCTGGAATCATTCAGATCCAATGGTGACGCAGAGGCGAAGAAGAGATTGAAGACCATAATTGCAGATCAACTGCGGCCCCTCTTTATGAGTTCGCGTGAACGCCGTTTCTTTCGGGCCGTGAGAAGCGGCGAGCGCATAGCAGTCGAACTTCTAACTAACAATCACTGATGTCGGCTTCTGCAGTCTCAAAACCTTTAACGCTTAATCAGGATGCGGCGATCGCTCCGGCGGTTGAGGCGGCGAGCGCAAAGCGCGAGTTGCGCGTCCTGCAAGTGTTCTCCGTCCTCAGTGTGGGCGGCGCTGAGACGTGGCTGATGGCGCTGCTAAAATATTTTCGCGAAGCCGAAAACAACCTGCCGGTGAAGGTGACGTGTGACATTCTTTTGACCGGTGGCGAACCGTCGGTATTCGACGAAGAGGCAAAGGCCCTGGGCGCTCGGTTGTTCTACGTCCCGTTTTCCCGCAGGCATCCCGTCAGATTCATTAGACAGTTCCGCCGGCTACTCAAAGCCGGCCATTACGATGTCGTTCATGACCATCAGGATTATATCGCCGGCGTGCACTTTGCGATGGGTCTGGGCCGACTGCCGCGGGTGCGCGTGGCGCACGTGCATAGCGCGCTGCTGCACCGCTCGCGCTATGCAAACGACCGTCTGCGCCGGATGGTCACGTTAGCCGGCAAGCACATGCTGAAGCGTCTGGCGACTCATGTCCTGGGAACTTCCTGCACCACCATCGCCGAATATGGCTTCGACAGTTCTGTATTTCCGGGCGTTGAGGTAGTCAATTGTGGCTTTGACGCTGGCAGGTTTCGTGGCGACTACGTTAAAGAGCACGAGTCAATCTGTCATAAGTTTGGTTGGCCTCAGTCCGCCAGGATCATTCTGTTTGTAGGCAGGTTGGACGGCGAGGTCATGATCAGTGGCCGGGTGGTCTCGCAAAAGAATGTTGAGTTCGCGCTGGAAATAGCGAAGGAGTGTTTCGCCCGCAATCCGATGGCGCGTCTTCTGGTCGTTGGCTCGGGGGAAGAAAGGCGAAAGGAATTACAAGAGCAGGTGAACCATTGGCGATTCACTGAACACGTGCAATTCGTAGAAGGTCCTGCTGACGTTGCGAAGTTAATGATCGGCTCAGACGCTCTACTCTGTACCTCGCCGGCCGAGGGCCTGGGCATGGTGGTAGTCGAAGCACAGGCGGCGGGTTTGCCGGTGTTGGCTTCAGACGCAACGCCTCGCGAATGCGTGGTCGTTCCTGAGCTCGTCGAATTTCTCCCTTTGACCGATCCAGACTATTGGGCAAAGCAGACACTTCAAGTGTTGGGCCGGGCCCGCCCGAACCTCAGCGAGTGCAATAGGGCAGTGAAGAGGTCCGCTTTTTCGATAGATAACTCAGCCAGGAGCCTGGCCGCTATCTACGGCGAACGAGGAAATGCTTAGCGTCTTGAAA
>DASQPM010000268.1:0-6903 GCA_035643935.1 Pyrinomonadaceae bacterium
CCCTCTCCCCTAACCCCTCTCCCAGCGGGAGAGGGGAACAGGATTAATAAAGGACGCTGCAGCTACAACAAGTATGACATTCGCTCGTTTCGACAAATACGTTGACCGGCACGCGCAAAGTTTTGTTGAGCGTTTGCAAACGCTCTGCCGCATGCCTTCGGTTGCTGCGCGCGGCACCGGCATGCGCGCGATTGCTGAGACGGTCGAGCAAATGATGCAGCGCGTAGGCATCGGCACGCGTTCACATCGGGTCGGCAATGGCTATCCAATAATCTACGGTGAATGCGGCAGCGGGCCACAGAGTTATATTCTTTATGGACACTACGACGTGCAGCCGGTTGGCCACTTGAGCGAATGGTCGGTTGGCCCATTTGCGGCAACGATTCTGGACGGCAGGCTTTACGCGCGCGGCGCTGCAAACAGCAAAGGCGATTTGGTAGCGCGGCTTGCGGCCGTTGAAGCCTATCAAAAAACTTTTGGCAAACTGCCGGTGTCGCTCCGCTTTTTTGTGGAAGGGGAAGATGGGTTGGGAAGTCCGAGCCTTTATCGTTTCGCGACGGAACATCCTGAGATGCTCGCCGCCGAAGGCTGCATTTGGGATGAGGGCTACAAGGATACAAAAGAGCGGCCGGTTATCAGTTTGGGTTTTAAGGGCATTCAATTCGTGGAGTTGCGCGCACATGGAGCGCGTGCCGATCTGCATTCAAAGTGGGGCGCGATTGTCCCCAATCCGGCGTGGCGACTGGTGCAGGCGCTGGCGACGATCGTTTCGCCGAAAGGTGTGATCACCATTGATGGCTTTTCGTCGCAGATAGCGCCGGTGAGCGATGAGGATGCCGAAGCGCTCAAAGTGATCGAAATTGATGAAGCCGGTTTGAAGCATGAATTTCGCATTGGCGGTTGGGTGCGTTCGCTGAAAGGCGCAGCGCTTGTAAAGGAGCACATCTTCGGACCGACCTGTACGATCTGTGGCATTCAAACCGGTCACACCGAAGCGGGCATGAAAACCATTCTTCCCAGCCTGGCGGTGGCGCGCCTGGACTTTCGCCTGGTGCCGGATCTGACGCCAAAACTCGTCGTCGATCTTTTACGAGCGCATCTGGACGAACGCGGTTTTAAAGACATTGAGATTATCGAGCTCGCCAGCGCGCCGCTTGCGAAGTCTTCCGCGCAATCCACCGTCGCGCGCGCGGTAATCGGGTCGGCAGCGGAAGTTTATGGAGTTGCGCCATTGGTTTACCCGATGGATCCGGCGAGCGGGCCAGTCGGCGCAGTTTGCGGCGCTTCGTCGCCGCCCACTCCGGTCGCATCGTTTGGCATTAGCCACGCGGGATCGAATCCGCATGGGCCGGATGAAAATATTCGCCTCGACGATTTTCTTCAGAGCATTCGCATGATCGGCCGCGTGATAAATAAGCTCGCCGAAACGAAAACCAAAGCGAGTGGCGCTGCACAAGTTAGCGGCAGCCGTCCCGGCATTTCGCAAAGTGGAAAACATTCGTAAGGTTGACGAGCGGAGAATTGAGCGTGGCCAAAGCCGTTTCAGTTAAACAACAACTTGAAAAGTTCCGCGAGGAAATTCGCCGGCACGAGGAGTTCTACTACGTTCACGACAATCCGGAGATCTCCGACCGGGAATACGATGCGCTGCTCGAAAGGTTACAGCAGCTCGAGCAGCAGCACCCGGAACTAATCACCAGCGACAGTCCCACGCAGCGCGTTGGCGGCCGACCGGTAGAAGGTTTTGAAAAGGTAGTCCATCGCCGGCCCATGTTGTCGCTCGACAATAGCTACAACCTTGATGAGTTGCGCGCTTTCGACGTGCGTTGCCAACGTCTCGCCGATGGGCGGGTTGTCGATTACGTAGCAGAACTCAAAATCGACGGGCTATCAATTGCGCTGCACTACGAAAACCAGGTACTGGCGCGCGCGGTTACACGCGGCGATGGCCGCATCGGTGAAGAAGTTACTGCGAACGCACGCACCATTCGCAGCATTCCGCTTAGATTGCGACCAAAAGCAACTTCAAAAATCGCAGATCTCAAATCTGAGATCTCAAATCTGGAAGTCCGCGGCGAAGCGTTCATTCCGCGAAAGGTTTTTGAGCGCATCAATGCCGAGCGTGAAGACCAGGCTGAGCCGCGCTTTGCTAACCCGCGCAATGCGGCCGCGGGAACCATTCGCCAACTCGATCCTAAAATCACCGCGTCGCGGCGGCTGGAGATTTTTGCTTATGATCTGCTTGCGGGCGATCGAAAACCATTTGCGACTCACTGGGAAGCACTGGACTGGATGGAGCAAGCCGGCCTGCGTGTGAATCCGGAGCGAGTTCTTTGTAGGTCGATTGATGAGGTGATCGACTTTGCCAACAAGATGGAAGCCAGGCGCGACGATCTCGATTATGAGATTGATGGCCTGGTGGTGAAGGTAAATTCAACCGCGCTTCAGGATGAGTTTGGCACCACAAACAAAGCGCCGCGTTGGGCCATCGCTTACAAGTACGCTGCACGCCAGGCAACAACGCAAGTGCTTTCGATCGTGGTGCAAGTGGGAAGGACCGGGGCGTTGACGCCGGTCGCGAACCTCGAGCCGGTCGCCTTGGCCGGCACTACGGTGTCGCGCGCCACGCTGCATAACCCTGATGAAGTGAAGCGCCTGGGAATACGTATCGGTGACTGGGTGCTGATCGAAAAGGGCGGCGACGTCATTCCGAAAGTGCTTAAAGTCATCGAAGCGAAGCGCACCGGTGAAGAGAAAGTTTTTCGCATGCCGAAGAAATGTCCGGTGTGCGGCGGCGAGATCTCGCGTCCGGAAGGCGAAGTAGTTTCACGTTGCGTGGCTGCCGACTGTCCGGCACAACTCGAAGGCCGGCTGTTGCACTTTGCTTCGCGGCGAGCAATGCGCATTGAAGGGTTAGGCGAGTCACTTGTCCATCAACTGGTCGAGCGCGGAAAGGTCCACGACGCCGGCGATCTTTACACTCTCACTTTGGAAGATGTGGCTGGCCTTGAACGCATGGCCAAAAAGTCAGCGTCAAATCTGCTCGCGCAAATCGAAGCCAGCAAGCAGCGCGACCTGGCAAATCTCATCTATGCGCTGGGCCTGCGTCATGTCGGCGATCGCACGGCGACAACGCTAGCGCGCCAGTTTGGTTCGCTCGCTGCGTTAAGCAAGGCGACAGTTGCAGAGCTTGATGACGTTCCTGAGATTGGTTTGACCGTCGCGCAAAGCGTGCGCGACTGGTTTGACGACGAAGGCAACCTGGCGTTGTGCGATCGGCTGGCTGCGGCGGGTGTGCAAACTAAGATGGAAAAACCCCGCCACCCGACGGACGACAAATTTGCAGGCAAGATATTTGTACTGACTGGCACACTGGCAAACTTCACGCGCGACGAGGCGCGCGCGGCCATCGAATCGCGCGGCGGCCGCGTCAGTTCGTCAGTCAGTAAAAAGACTGACTTCGTGGTTGCCGGCGAAGAAGCAGGATCGAAACTCGATAAGGCGGCTTCGTTGGGTGTTACCGTGCTCGATGAGGAAGCGTTCAAGAAGATGCTTTAGTAGGACAGGCATTCCTGCCTGTCCATCTGAGATTTGACTCAGCAAAAAGGACAGACAAGAATGTCTGTCCCACATGACAGGCATTGCTTCCTGGCCTTTTTCTTCTGAATTTGACTCAGGCAAAGAGGACAGACAAGAATGTCTGTCCCACATGACAGGCGTTGCTCCCTGGCCCTTTTTCTTCTGAATTTGACTCGGCAAAGAGGACAGACAAGAATGTCTATCCTACTCAGGAGCGTAAATGGCAAAGACAGATTCAAACGTTCAAAAACTCGAATTACTTTACACGCTTTTTTGCGATGACGTGCGACTCGAAGTCGGCAATAAGCTTTCCTTTATGGGAGTTTTCCAAAACATCATGGTGCAGCAGTTGCCGGTTTCCCTGATCAAGTTTGCAATAGTCAATCACTGGAGCGGAGAGGGAACCCATCTTTCGGAAGTCAGAATTCTTACGCCCGATCGACAGCATCCAATCGTCGTGTCACAACCTACCAGCTTTGAGATAACGCCAGGCGGCTTTGCCGACAACATCAGTTTCTTTGTCAATGTTACGTTTCCGGCCGCAGGTCAGTATTGGGTGCAGACGTTGATCAATTCAACTCTCTTCGACGAACAGCAGCTAACTGTTTCAGATGGGCGCGAGCCTGCGGCAGACAACTCCTCGCAGGCGGTCAACTAGTGGCATAGACTTTAGTCTGTGGCTGCCTAGATGGCACAGACTAAAGTCCGTGCCACTCTCAGTATTCGATTCTGTAGAGTTTGATCTTGAAGTTCAGCGTGGTCGGCTTGATGTTCAGTAGCCTGGCCGCCGCGGCCTGGTTTCGTCCGCTACGCTCCAGCGCGAGCTTGATGAGGTTGACCTCAAAGCGCGTGACCTCATCGTAAAAGTCGACGCCTTCCGCGATATTCAGCGAGCGCAACTTGTTCGATTCTTCGGTAAATGTTTTGTCGGAGGCCAGCGTTTCAGCCTCTCGCAATAGTATGTGCGCCAAATCGGCTAGATGCTGGACGCGGTTACGAGCGGGAGGCTGGGTGATCTTGAGCGGCTGCGGCGCACTTGCGCGAAGGGCACTGCGCTCCTCGGGTTCAATTGAATCAGCGTGTTCGGCCTTCATCGGTCACCCCTGTAGCACGATCGGGCTTGGGCGTAGTTATTAATAGGACACCGTGACCGTCACGGATGTGACATCTTTTTCGTTAACGCGAGGACTTGCGGAGGGTTCCAAAAAGAAAGCGAGTCCGGTTGGACTCGCTTTTCTGCATTCAAAATTGGTGCGGATGAGAGGACTTGAACCTCCACGATGTCACCATCACAGGCTTCTGAGACCTGCGCGTCTGCCAGTTCCGCCACATCCGCAATGGGAATTCATTATGCGAACGCGTCTAGGGCGTGTCAAGAAACGTTCAGTTGCCGGGAACGCCCTCTCGTGAACTGACCGGCGAATTACCGCTGTTAGCGGACTCTTTATTCATGCTTGCCGCGGCGGCCTTGCCCACGATGGTCACCGTCATTGTCGAAATCGCGATTCCGGTCCATGAATCTCCGGTTGCGGATGAACTCGTCGTTATCGAAATTGCGATTCCGGTTACGTCTTAAGTTACGCAAAACGAAATTGTCATTGTCATCGAACCGGCGATTGCGATGGCGATTGCGGTTGCGCAGAATTATGTTTCCGACCCTATCACCGCGCGGTCCGCGTTCGTCCCAGCGACCTTCGCTTGCGTCATGACAGTTTACAAACTTGGCGCACTTGCGATCATGCAGCGACAAGATTCTGGCGCGGCCGCGGCCTCTGCCATGTCCACGTCCTTGCGCGAGTGACGTTGCTGGAATTGCCAGGCCCAATAACAAAACCATCACTGTGATCGAAAAAACACTTAGCTTGCCTTTCGAATGGTTCATAAACTTCCTCCTAATATATAGCTGTTGCGTCAGCGGGGAGCGCTGCGGTTTCCCAGTTTCACTACAATCAATGTGCCAGCCGTTGAGCTGCGACCGGACTTTCGTGCATTGCCAGTTCTCCGAGGTTCCAGCAGCTACATTTGCACAGTTATGACCGGGTGCGACAGTGGAATTGATCTGATAATGTAGGACTCGCCAACAACTGACACGACGCTCTTGCAGTTTCATTTCGATTGTGTTGTCAAAGAAATGCCGCCGAAACCAGATGCATTTCAAACAATGCGCGACCGATTCGCGGACGTTCTTAAACGAATTGAGACAGCCGCGCGCGCCGGCGATCGTTCGCCCGAAGAAATAACGCTTGTGGCGATCACTAAAACGCACCCAGCCGAAACGTTGCAAGCCGCGCTCAATTTAGGGGCAAAAGACTTTGGTGAAAATCGCGTGCAGGAAGCAGAAGAAAAGATTGCTGAACTGGGTCGCAACCTTGCGCGTTGGCATCTGGTGGGCCATCTGCAAACAAACAAAGCGCGGCGCGCAGTTAATCTTTTTGATGTGATTCATTCGCTTGACTCGGCCGGGTTAGCCGAACGACTCGATCGCTTGTGCGCTGCAGAAGGCCGGCAATCGCTGGATGTGCTAGCGCAGATAGATCTGGGGGGAGAAGTCACTAAGTCGGGCGTTGAAACCGCCGAACTCCCAGTTTTGCTGTCCACGCTAAGACAATGCAGCCGGCTACGCCTGGTTGGATTGATGACGTTGCCGCCCTACTTTGAGAACCCGGATTGTAGTCGACCGTTTTTCAAAACCCTGCGCGAGCTGCGCGATGAGTTGCACGCGCAGGGACATTTTGGTTCTGCGAAAGGCGAACTGTCGATGGGTATGAGCCACGATTTCGAAGTAGCGATCGCAGAAGGCGCAACCATGGTTCGAGTTGGCACTGCTCTTTTTGGGGAACGGAGTTAGAGTTTCATGCTGATCCTTAGCAGGCTTTACTGGTTCATAAGTTGGGCTTTAATCACGGCGATTGCGGTCATCATCGTTCTAATAGTTTTGCGCCTGATTGCGAACCAGGTCGATCTGAATCCTTTTGGTTGGAGTTCAATAACGATTCGCCGGCTGACGGATCCGGTGATCGTTCCCGTTCGTCGCACGCTCGCCCGCATGACCGTCGATCCAAAGTATGCGCCGCTGGTGGCAATTCTTGCGGCAATCCTGCTCGGTTGGTTTGCGTTGCAGCTGATTTCCGGTATTGCAAATACGCTGGCGGGAATTCTGATTAGTTTGGGCGCCCACTCTATCATCGCGACGATGGGCTATCTGCTTTACGGCCTACTTGGCCTGTACAGTCTGCTTATCTTTATTCGCATAATTCTTTCTTGGGGAATGGTTGGCTACTCGAATCGCGTGATGCGGTCCCTGGTAAATGCAACTGAGCCATT
>DASQPM010000269.1:0-5520 GCA_035643935.1 Pyrinomonadaceae bacterium
AAGTCAAAGAGTTTGCGCTTGATAACTTGGCTAAGAAGTTCGAGTGGCTTAAAGAACAACTTCCGGATTTCGAGCCGGTCATCGTCTACAGAGAAAATGAGAAAAAGCCCATCAACGTTAGAGATGTCATTGCCCTGTTGACTCTATTCAATGTCACTCTCTTTCCGAATAACGGCTCTCAGTATCCGAACCAGGCCTATTCATCGAAAGCGAAACCCCTCGAGTGGTTCGATGAGAAACAGGAGTCCTATCGCTCCTTACGGCCAATTCTTCGCGACATTTTGGAGCTTTATGATTATGTTCGCGCAAAAATGAAGGATGTCTTTAACGAGCAAGGCGGGAAGTTTTTAAAGTGGGAAGTAGTTGACCAGAGGTCTTCCACACATTTTTACTTTGCGCCGAACCTGGAATCAGTTCCGTATCGAGTACCCGACGGTTTGGTTTATCCACTGCTTGGTGCATTCCGTTTCCTGGTAAGGGAGCAAAACGGTGAAATGGTCTGGAAGGTTGATGACGCGAAAAAGTTCTACGACCGGTTTGGAGAGCGTTTGATAAGAAATGCTCTCGAGACTGTTCGCCTTCGTGGCAATAACCCTAACGCAGCTGGCAAAGATGCGAGCTTTTGGGAACAGCTCTACAATCAAGTCAAACTCGCGTATTTCGAACTTCGCGACATCGACGAAAATCGTGACGTTCAAGTTTAATTGCCCACCAATGGATAATCTTATAGGGCCGCACATCCGGGCGGCCCTATTTTTGCTGCTTGCAGCACACTAAGCCTTCGCGTAAACCTCTGCACCCTTTTCGACGAACTCTTGCGCTTTTTCTTTCATCCCGAGTGCTAATGCCGCTTGTGCGTCGGTTTGTTTTTGCGCGGCGTACTCGCGGACGTCCTGGGTGATCTTCATTGAGCAAAAATGTGGGCCGCACATGGAACAGAAGTGCGCGAGCTTGGCGCCTTCCTGTGGCAGGGTTTCGTCGTGGTATTCGCGCGCAACCTCCGGGTCGAGCGAAAGGTTGAACTGATCTTCCCAACGAAATTCAAAACGAGACTTCGACAGCGCGTTATCGCGATACTGCGCGCCGGGATGACCTTTCGCCAAGTCGGCAGCGTGGGCGGCGATCTTGTAAGCGATGACGCCGTCTTTCACGTCTTTCTTGTTGGGCAGGCCGAGGTGTTCTTTCGGTGTGACGTAACAAAGCATCGCGGTACCGTACCAGCCAATCATCGCCGCGCCAATTGCGGAAGTAATATGATCGTAGCCGGGCGCGATGTCGGTTGTGAGTGGGCCGAGCGTGTAAAACGGCGCTTCACCGCAAGTCTCAAGCTGCTTGTCGACATTTTCTTTAATTAGATGCATGGGGACATGGCCGGGGCCTTCGATCATTACCTGGCAGTCGTACTCCCAGGCGATCTTAGTTAATTCACCGAGCGTTTCGAGCTCGGCAAACTGGGCCTCATCATTCGCATCGGCAATTGAGCCGGGCCGCAGACCGTCGCCAAGCGAAAATGAAACGTCGTAAGCGGCCATGATTTCGCAGATGTCGCGGAAGCGCGTGTAAAGAAAACTCTCCTCATGATGCGCGAGACACCACTTGGCCATGATCGAACCGCCTCTGCTCACGATTCCGGTTGTACGCTTTGCGGTCATCGGAATGTAAGGCAGTCTTACGCCAGCGTGTATGGTGAAGTAATCAACGCCCTGCTCGGCTTGTTCGACGAGAGTGTCGCGGAAGATTTCCCACGTGAGTTCTTCAGCTTTGCCGCCTACTTTTTCCAACGCCTGATAGATTGGCACCGTGCCGATGGGCACGGGCGAGTTGCGAATGATCCACTCGCGCGTGGCGTGGATGTTTTTGCCGGTCGAAAGATCCATCACCGTGTCGGAACCACACTTTATGGACCAGCGCATCTTTTCAACTTCGTCGTCAATGGAAGACAAGACGGCTGAGTTGCCGATGTTCGCGTTGATCTTCACCAGGAAGTTGCGGCCGATGATCATCGGCTCGGATTCGGGGTGGTTAACATTCGCGGGAATAATGGCGCGGCCGCGCGCGACTTCGTCGCGCACGAATTCGGGGGTGACGTACTCGGGAATCGCAGCGCCAAAGGATTGGCCGCGGTGTTGATGGTTGAGTGAATCTCGGCCGTAGCACAGACTTAAGTCTATGCCACTTTCGCGGCCGAGGTTTTCGCGGATGGCGATGAATTCCATCTCGGGCGTGATGACGCCCTGACGGGCGTAATGCATCTGCGTTACACAGGAACCTTTTTTCGCGCGCAGCGGCGTGCGGCTGAGCGCCGGAAAATCCTCGAGGCGGCCTTTCTCTTTTTGGCGCGCCTGGTTGGCAGCGTCGAACGTCAAATAACCATCATCGATCGGTTGCAGTGATCGGCCTTCGTATTCTTCGACATCACCACGGCCCACGATCCAATCGCGGCGCAAGTTAGCCAGACCTTCACGTACGTCAGTCCGAATCGCAGGATCGCCGTATGGTCCGCTGGTGTCGTAAACACGCACGGGTGGATTCGCTTCGAGCGTGCCATCGAAATTTCGCGTCGCGTTTTGACCTATTTCACGAAAAGGCACGCGCACGCCGGGTTGTTTGCCTTCGATATAAATGCGGCACGAATTTGGCAATGGCTTTTCGTTGGTAAGGGAAGGTGTTTCATTCTCTGCTGTGATTGCGGCACTCATAAGCTTCTCCATTTTGGACTGCAGTGGCTTGACACCGCTTTTCTTGTTCGCGTGCGTCCAGCGCAGGCAAAAGCGGCGTCAAGCCGCCGCACTCCAAACTAAAAAACCGTTCCACCTAGTCACAAAGGATGGAACGGTTACAGATCCGAACTCAACTTGCGCGCCCGGATCGTTGTTTCTCCCTTCGACGGTGTTAACCGTATCAGGTTCAAGGGGTCTCCGAACATTGCCGATTTGTGATTGCCAATTGCCGATTTAATTCGTCAACTATCGAATCGGCAATCGGAAATTGGCAATCGCCAATGCCCAGACTCTCAGCCCCGATCTTTTGCAAGACCGGGGCTCCCCCGAAAGCTCTCTGAATTTTCAAATCCGAAGTTGCGATTCTAAGTCTGTTTGCGAGCGCGTGCAACGGCGCGGCTGCCATGTCACAATCACCTTTCCGCTTTCAAGACTAAATGCTCGACATTAACCAAACCTGAAAGGAAAACAACATGGCAGCAGAAATTGGCAAGCGATTTCCGGATTTTATTTTACAGAACCAGGACGGCAGGACTATCACACTCGATGATTACGCAGGCAGGTGGCTGGTACTTTATGTTTATCCCAAGGACGACACGCCAGGCTGCACGATACAGGGAAAATCATTTACCGCTTCGAAGCAGGAGTTTGATGAGGCTGGCATCGCGGTGGCGGGTGTCAGTGCTGACGATGTGGCTTCACACAAAGACTTCTGCAATAAGTTTGCTTTCACCATCGATCTGCTTGCTGACCCAAATCATGAACTTCTTGAGGCGGCGGGCGTCGGCCAAAGCGACTACAAGGGTACGATGTACTGGGACCGGACTTCTTTCGTCATCGATCCGAAAGGCACGCTGCGAAAAATCTATCTCAAGGTGAATCCGGAAGGACACGAGCGCGTGCTGTTGGATGATATTAAAGCGATGCAGGAGACGGGACGGTCGGCCGCTCAACCCTGAAGCGGGACAACACCGAATTACTTAGCCGCCGATAAAACTCATCGAGCGCGAGGGCGCGACGAATTGTGGATCGTTGATGTAGTGGCGCGGCTCTTTCTTCAGGACCACGCTTTCAATGAAGTCAATAATTTCAGCGCGCGTTGCGCCGGTTCGGACCACATCGCGCAGTGAATGTTCTACGGTTGAAAACAGGCAGGTGCGAATCTGCCCGTCGGCGGTAAGCCGAATGCGCGAGCAGGCGCCGCAAAAAGGTTCGGTTACCGGAGCGATGATGCCGATTTCGCCGGAAGCGCCGTCAGCAAAACGATAACGCGACGAAGTTTCCGAGCCGCGGAAGACATCGAGGGGCATAAGCGGGAAACGCTCGTTGATGCGTTCGTAAATCTCTCGGCCCGAAACCACGTCTTCGCGCGACCAGTCGTGTCCCGAATCTAGCGGCATGAATTCGATAAAGCGCATTTTGACGTCGTGTTCGCGCGCGAAAGCGGCAAAGTCTGCGACTTCGCCTTCATTGTGACCGCGCACGATCACAGCGTTAATTTTGATTGGTTGTAGTCCGGCGGATTTTGCCGCTTCGATCCCCGCCAGCACGCGATCCAGCACATCCACGCCCGTCATTTGTTTGAAGGTGTCGCGCTTTAGACTGTCAAGACTGATTGTTATTCGATCGAGGCCCGCATCCTTCAACGCCTGCGCGCGGTCTGGCAGGAAGTAACCATTGGTGGTGAGGGCGAGATCTTGAAGCCCTTTCGACTTCAACACCGCAAGCTTTTCAATAATCGTCTCGATGTCGCGGCGCATCATCGGCTCGCCACCAGTCAACCTGATCTTCTCAATCCCCAGGTCAACGAAAATGTCGCAGACGTACTCAATCTCTTCATAAGACAGCATCTGCTCTTTGGGTGCAATTGGTGGCTCGCCGTGCGGCAGGCAATAAAAACAGCGAAAATTACAGCGGTCGGTTAAGGACACACGCAGGTCGCGTATCGCTCGGCCATAGGAATCCTTGAGACTGGTCGTCATTCGTTCAGTGAATCAATATACTCTGAGAGCAATCTCAATCCAAGGCGTGCCGCCGCAAAGCCACAACCCGCTGCCTAGTTGTAAATGTTACTGGATCTGCCTTCTGCCACTCCAGAGCCAGGTCGCGGCAGACGACTATTTCCGTTAACCGAAGGGCCTTGACTTCAAGACTTGAACGGCACTATTGTTTGCCCCAAAGGTTAGGCAAACCGCGAATAAAGATTTTAGGCGGCGTCCAATTGATACTCAGCGTTCGATGACTCAGCTCGGCCGTTCCCAGGCATAATAACCGCCGGACGATCGAGCCGGACTAGTCAGTTAGTTATTTAGTCGCTCACGTTTAGTAACATCCGTTTTCCTCGTTTTCTCGAACGGCTTCGAGTAGTAACACGTTCCGACTGCCTTTATCAAACTCATCCTGGTTGTCCGCTACTCAAAGTGTTGGGACACAAACAACGGGCAGAACAATGAACACTCCGCGCGTAGTAATCGAAAAATTAGTGCTCGCTTTTTCCATAGCGATCGCGGCTGCGGTAGGGCTTGCGCCCGCCATCTATTACGTCGCCCCGCACAACTATTATTTTGGGCCCAATAGGTTGCTCTTTTATTCTGCTGCCCAAGGAGCGTTTGTAGCCGCATTTTATTTTTTCGCTGCAGAATCCGAAGCGCCACTGGCCCAAGGGCCCAGCGCACTGGAGTACCTGCTTCGCGCGCTGGCTGCCGTTTCGTTCTGGGGATTCTTAGGAGTAATTTGGCTTATTGTGTATGGAGCCGTGTATTGGCTGGTAAGACTCATCGGTTTGGTGAGCGTCTGGCTT
>DASQPM010000270.1:0-2830 GCA_035643935.1 Pyrinomonadaceae bacterium
ACCGGGACAGAGAAACAGGATTTGTCATCGAAGGCGTTGAGGAACGCAGGACGTTCAACTTCTTCTTCGTTTACCGGGTCTTTGGTTTTTGTGTCGTACACGAACACTTCGCCTGGATTCCCACGGCGGTAAATAATCGCATGAGAGGGAGAGGCAGTGAGGAAGGCACGCGCCATCTCGTGGCTTATTTCAGAGGATGGATCTCCGGCTTTGGAACCATTCCGATCGGTACGATACAGATGGTATGCCACCTCACTGCTGCTTCCGTACAATCTGATGGGATGGCCCGCTTGAGATTTGGGAAGAATCGTTAGGCAACTATCGGCACCATAAGAGGAGCGCAGACTTTCAAGGACCGATTGAATAGTCCGCTCAACTCCAAAGCGCGGGTTAGAGAGTATCGAAACTTCCTTCAGCAGTTGCAGGCGCGCTATTAACCGGCTCTGGACGCCGCCCCAATAGGCAATCAAATAACCCAGGACGAGTAGCTCAATTGGCCGAAGCAAAAGACGATTCAGTTGAAAGTCACTTTGCGCGTTCGCTGCAGCATACCCCACAACTGTGAAAAGAACTGCCGAAACGACAGTAACGCGCATTCCTGAGTGAAAACCCCAGCCGAATGAAGCGACCAGGATGGCAAAGAAAAAGAAGAAGAAGAAAATACTGTTGGTCCCATTACTGAGAGCAATCAATGGGAGATACCAGGCAACGTCGAGCCAGTGAAGGACCGTGATTGGCAAAGCTCGACTCCGACGAACGGCAAGTACCCAAATCACAATGCTGTAAACGCCATATGAAGCTAGCGCCAGATAAATGGGCCCACTAAACTCATTTGGTTGAGAGCGATCTATATAAATGACCAGCAGCGCCGAAAGGGCGAGGACTGCCCGCATTAGAGCAATCTTGCGCAAGTCGATCCAGCGCTTTGATAGCGGCAGCTCAGCTGGCTGACCTTTATCTGCGGAATCCTTAGCCAAGTACTCCTCCAGATGAGTAACGAGTCTAGCTATTAATGCGAAGGATCCAGACCTTGCACTGATGACAAGAAAACGTGGGCGCCCCCGCAGGATCGGCGCTCGTGTCCAAACGCGGTAGCGTGCCGATTGGGTTCGAGATCCTCAGCTTTGTGCGAAATAGTTACCGGAATTAAGGCTGTCTTCATTGTAATTCATGCTGAAGAAGAACAATTCAAAGGCTGATGGCGCGGTGTCTGGCCCGGAGCCATTTTGCGCATCATCGTAAAACTCTTTCTTCCCAAACACAATTTTAATCGACGCTGTCGCATAGGCTAAGCCAACCACTACCTCAAGGAGCGAGCAGCATAAAAAGAGGCAAATCGGATAATCGCTGTTTCAGCGTCCTGCCTGCGGCGGACAATCTCCGGCACGCCACGCGCTAGGGAAATTCACCTTGAGAGTTCTAAACTACCCGAAAGGTGAAACAAGAAAAATTGCGATTAATGATTGTGGATGACGAGGAGGCCTCGCGCTACGGCATGCGGCGGGCGCTGACGACCTTTGGTTACAACGTCTCGGAGGCCGACTCGGCTGAAGCCGCGCGCGCGCTGCTGCGACAGAACCCCGCCGACCTGATGTTGCTCGATGTAAACCTTCCGGGAATCAGCGGTTTGGATCTCTTGCGCGAGTTGCAAACTCCGGCCGTCGCCAACGGCAACCCGCCGCTGGTAATCATTATTACTGCGCACGGATCGGAACGAATGGCTGTGGAGGCAGTGAAGGCCGGAGCCTACGACTATCTCGCAAAACCTTTCGAGCTTGACGATCTGCGACTGGTTGTCAAGAACGCAGCCGAGACTCTTCAACTGCGGCGCGAGAATGTTTCGTTGCGCCGTCGGATTGAAGTTGAACGTTCCCAGCGCGGCGCCTTGCTCGGGAATTCTGAAGGCATGCAACGCGTGCGTTCAATGATTGAAAAAGTTGCGGAGACGGATGCGACGGTTTTGGTGCGCGGCGAATCGGGCACGGGCAAAGAGTTGGTGGCGCGCGAGCTTCATGAAAGAAACAGCGCCAGAAGCGCCGGCAATTTCGTCGCAGTCAACTGCGCGGCGCTGCCGTCGGAGCTGATCGAGTCGGAACTGTTTGGACACGAAAAGGGCGCTTTTACAGGGGCAGCAGCACGGCGGCAGGGAAAATTTGAGCAGGCAAATGGAGGCACACTGTTCCTTGATGAGATTGGCGACATGAGCTCCAACGTGCAGGCGAAACTGCTGCGCGCATTGGAAGAAAGACGAATTGAACGCCTCGGCAGCAATGAATCAATTCCAGTTGACGTGCGCATTGTGAGCGCAACCCATCGTCCGCTGGAGCAGGAAATTGAAAAAGGAAACTTCCGCGCCGATTTGTTCTACCGCTTGCGCGTGGTGACGATCGATATTCCACCGCTGCGCGATCGTCGGGAAGACATACCGCTGCTGGCAGAACAGTTCACGCGTACTGCTGCCGAGCGCTACAGCATACCGTTAAGACAGATAGCGCAGAGCGCGCTGCGACGCCTGGTTGATTATGACTGGCCGGGCAATGTTCGGGAGTTAAAAAATACGATCGACCGCGCAGCAATTATGGCCGAAGGCGAAGAGTTGCGTTCAGAAGATTTGCCGGAGGAAATCATGCCCGGCGTGCAAAGGGCGAAGGGAAGAGAGGAACAAGCCGCCGGCGATGGACTAAGTGTTCCATTCACCGCTGACTTTCGTGAAGACCGGCGGGAGTTCGAGCGCCGCTACATCAGTCGTTGCCTCGAACACACGCAGGGAAATGTGACGCGCGCAGCGGAAATTCTGGGCATGCACCGCCAGTCCCTGCAACACAAATTG
>DASQPM010000271.1:0-3426 GCA_035643935.1 Pyrinomonadaceae bacterium
TGGTGCGCGAAACGCGCGCCGAAGAAGGCGATCTCTTTCGCATGCTGTCGCGCACCGGCGAAGCGCTATTGCAAGTTGCCGGCTTGCGTAAAGCACACACGCACGCAGCGCGTATCGCCGCCGTGGCCGCTGATGCGATTCTGCGCGAGCCGGTTAGATAAGAGAATTACTACGGTTCGACTTAAATCATGCCTAACGTAATCAAAGATCCTTGCGACGAAGCAGTTATTCTGTCGCGCAAGTCTTCGGCTCCCTGTGCGAAGGGACAAGAGCCCTGGATTCTGGCGGCCACCATTCTCGCTTCGAGCATGGCATTCATCGATGGCACGGTCGTCAACGTTGCGCTTCCTTCTCTACAACAAAGTTTGCAGGCAACGGCGATCGGAGTGCAGTGGGTCGTCGAAGCCTATTCATTATTTCTTTCCGCCCTGTTGCTGGTTGGCGGGTCGCTGGGCGATCACTATGGACGAAGACGGATCTTTGTAATTGGAGTTTCGATCTTTGCGATCGCGTCCGCGTGGTGCGGGATCGCGCCGGACATCAATCACCTGATCATCGCTCGCGCGGTGCAAGGTGTCGGTGGCGCGCTATTGGTTCCGGGCAGCCTCGCAATTATCAGTGCCTCATTTTCAGAAGAGAAGCGAGGGAAAGCTATCGGCACCTGGTCCGGCTTTTCCGCAATTACTACGGCTATCGGTCCGGTGCTGGGTGGCTGGCTTGTGGAACACGTTTCCTGGCGGGCGGTTTTCTATCTCAACTTACCAATAGCCGCCGCCGTTGTCTTAATTTCGTTATGGCATGTTCCCGAAAGCCGTGACCGCGAGACGACCGGCCGAATTGATATGAAGGGGGCGCTGCTCGCTACGAGCGGCTTGGGGGGCGTGGTTTACGGCCTGATCGAATCGTCGCGCGCCGGCTTTTTCGAGTGGCGAGTTCTGGTGGCAGTCGCCGCCGGCTTGCTCTCGTTAGCGGCTTTCGTGTTTGTCGAAGCGAATGTGAAATCGCCGATGCTGCCCTTGAAGTTGTTTCGTTCCCGAAATTTTTCCGGAACGAACATTCTTACGCTGTTGCTCTACTTTGCGCTTAGCGGCGCCCTCTTTTTTCTGACGCTCAACCTGATTCAGGTGCAGGGCTTTGCGCCAACGGCGGCAGGCGCGGCTCTGTTGCCATTCGTCCTCATCATGTTTGCGCTTTCGCGTTGGTCCGGAGGGTTGATAGCCAGGTTCGGTCCGCCACTGCCGCTGTTGGTTGGTCCAACGATCGCGGCCGCCGGCTTTGCTCTCCTTTCAATTCCAGGCACAGGCGCGGGTTACTGGTCGGGGTTTTTTCCGGGTGTCGTAGTGTTGGGACTCGGCATGGCAATAAGTGTCGCGCCGTTGACGACAACAATCATGAGTTCAGTGCCACAGTCGCAGGCAGGGGTGGCTTCGGGAATCAACAATGCAGTTTCGCGCACCGCGGGCCTGCTCGCGATCGCGGTGTTGGGCGTAGTGATGCTGCAAGTTTTTAGTCATGAACTCGACCATCGGCTGGCGCAGATCGATGTTCCGCAAGCGACTCGTGCCGCGATTTATGATCAGCGCATCAAGCTTGGTGGTATTGATGTAGACGGGGCAGCAGCCCCACCGCCAGGGAGGGCTTCTGATGACCAGGAAGCGATCAAGCAGGCAATCAAAGCCTCGTTTGTTTCAGGCTTCAGAACCATCATGCTGATCGCCGCCGCCATGGCCCTCGCCAGCACACTTAGCACCTGGATCTTGATTGAAAAAGGCCCAGAAAAACGCTAACAAAAATTCCCTTCAAGTTGAACGATCTTCTGTACACCTTTGCAACAAAAATGTGATCGTTTTAGTACGTCACATCGACGGGTTACAGAAACAATCGAATAGCAACTTCCGCAACCAATTCTCCATCTTAGTCTCGGTTTCGATTTCAAGTGCATTACAAAGTTCTTTGAAATTGGTTCCACCATGCGCAGCCCGAAGTTTTAAGTTTTAACCCTGATGGTCCTGGACCGTCGCTCACATGGAGAATCACGATGAAGTTTCCCCAGCAGTTTCCCCGTTTGCGCTTTGCGCGCTTTCATAGTTTTCGCCTGGCCAAGTTTGCATCGTTTGCCATTATCTCTCTTTTCTTCCTTTCAAACTTCGCCGGGTTTCTTTTCAGTCCAGTATTCGCGCCGACGGTTAATGCGACTACGCCTCAGGTCGAAACGATACCTGACGATATTCCGTTGTCAGGAGACTGCGATCTCGATTGGATCATCTATCGCGCCGGTAAACGCCAGGGTGTTGACCCACGCTTCATTCACGCGGTCATCAAACAGGAATCCAGATACAACTCTAAGGCTGTTTCGGGTGTGGGCGCAGAGGGCCTGATGCAGATGATGCCGGCCACCGCCAGGAGATTTGGTTTGAAAGATGCTTTCGACCCAGCCGCGAACGTCGAGGCCGGCACCAAGTATCTGAAGTTTCTATTGAAGAGATTCAATGGCGATGTTTCACTGGCTCTCGCCGGCTACAACGCTGGTGAAGGATCTGTGGACAAATACAAGGGCGTGCCGCCTTACGGCGAAACACAGAATTACGTGAAGAAGATCGAAGCGACTTATGGCAAGACATATCATCCGGTTTTGACACCTGAAGACGCCACCCTAGCCTTTGGCCTAACGAACGAGAACGCGGAAAGCACCTCAGCGCTTTAGACCTGCTTATAATTGGATCCCCCATGGGGCAAGCCCTACCGCAAGGTGGGGCTTTTGTTATGCAAACGATGTAGCCCCGGAAGCGAAAGAACTGCTCGCAAACCACGCTCAGGGAACGAACAGCGCCGTGCGCACGTACTTCAGTAATGTTAAGATAGCCTCGCCGTCGGAATAATCTGCGGTTTGGCGTTTGAGAAGGAGTTTTCATCATGGAAGAAACAACAGAGTCGGCCGGCAAAAACGTGGTAAATGAGCTTTGTGATGCCATTCGTTATATTGGCGACGTCTCGTACGCCATCTTGCCAAAGGACATTGCGCACAATCTCGCCGATTTGAAGAAATCTTTCCTGCGAAACGTGCGCACCCTAATCGACAAAGATATTGAGTGGGTCGATGCGCGCGTGGCCGGAGGCGATCGCGTTCGCGAGGAATGGCAACAGAACTGCAACCGGCAGAAATCTGAAGGCGGGCCGGAGCCGGTCAACTAAATGTAACGCAAACTGAGTTTGCGGAGACGGAGAAGTTGATGCTCAGGACGCAATCTAGCAGATTGCGTTACTTGAAAAGATGGAAGTCTTACTAGCAGACGAATACGGTTTCTGTTTTGGCGTTGAGCGCGCTGTCGAGATGGTTGAGGACGCGCTCGATGAAGGTGTGCGTCCCATCCGTTCGCTAGGGCCATTGATTCATAACGCCCAGGAGATGGAGCGGCTTGGCGAGTT
>DASQPM010000272.1:0-12517 GCA_035643935.1 Pyrinomonadaceae bacterium
GATGGATCGTCGTCACCTCTAGTAAGGTTGTCGTTTTCGTGACCGGTCGTTGTCGGATGCGGGATTGGTCTGATTTTCCAAGTCAAGGCATTGTCTTCCGAAACCACGATCGAGGCTTGCTCGTTGCCCAAAACCAGAGGCGCAGCTCCACCGCATCCTTTGTTTGGTACGTAGGCAGTGCCGTCGGCGCCAACTTTGATATGCCCATGTAGGCCATCGCAATCGCTGATCGTGAACATTGGGATCGCAGGCCCGAAAACGCGCCCACCATCCAAACTAATCGAGCAGTCTGCATCTGCCACGCTCTGCGAGCAGTAGTAAACGGCGTTCTGATAACCCAGCACGCCGGCGCCTGGGGGCGCTGGCGCATGGTACGGGCCGCCTCCAAACGTCTGATGGTCTACGTTTGAGGGTAATCCTGAGCCTTCGCTCGGCATAAAGGTGCTGCCGTCATCGTCGGTTATGTCGGTTGTGCTGCCGAGCGGCGTCCCGCCTATGAGCTGAGAAATGAAAGTGCGCCCGGTGCTATGATCCGTAAATAGAATTGGGTCGCCGAGAGCGCGTGGAGCACTGGCTGTGGGCAATTGCTTTTTCTCCCAGGTTGCGTTTGCAGGCGAGGGACCGTCGTCGAAGGTAACTTTTAGCGCGTAGGTCAGGAACCCGCCGTAGTACATCGCCGTGCCTCCATTAGGAATGGAGAACATGCTGTTGCTAAACGTCCTTTCAGTCTTCCAGTTGACGCCGATTGACGGCTCACCCGCTTTATCGCCGAGTCCTGGAGGCGCCGGATAGTTGGCATATCTGGGCGCACCCGCCGTACTCTGCGTGATGGCACTAAAAGAGCTTGGCAAGAAGTTCGCGGAAAAAATAAGCGCCAGCGAGGAAACAGCAAGCGCCAGCGAAATCCTCAGCCATGAGCTTGAAGTGAATGTGGAAAAACCGGAGCGAACCGTTCTTAGACGACGCAACATAGCAGCCTCCTGCGGATGAAAGCTTCCGGCTTGAGCGGAAGAATTGACTTCTCAAAACGGCAATCAATAGTAGTGACAGCGAAATACTTTTTTCTGTTGTAACGATAGCCAGGCTGGTTGAGGAATTCTTGAGTAGGACTTGAGAAGTCGCGCTTAGACTCTAATTCATCTAGTCATAATCAAAACGCAATAAAAAAGACCACGCCTATCGCGTGGCCTGTTTGCCCCTCGCTTGATAATTAGCCGCAGATTTTCGCCGATAAACGCGGATCAGAATGATGACAGGCAGTTCGTAGTTTTGTCTTCTCAGACCCCTTCTTAATCCGCGTTAATCCGCGGCCGAAATTTTATTTATGGGTTCTGCGCCTGTTGCGCCGCGTCTTGATTGGTTGTTTTTCCGGACGGGGACTCGTAGTTTCGGGCTTCTTCATGTGTTGTTGGATCAGTTCGACTATCATCTGCTGCGGGATGACAGCATTCAATCGCACCTCATCGCTTTCGGCAGTGATCGCGATATTCTTCAGCAGCGATTGCGCGGTCGCATCCGGTATGGATTGCGCGGCATATCCTAGTAAGCCTGCGTACAATTTGCTGATGATCTTTGCCGTATCAGGATTGTCAGCGTTGGAGATGCCACGCAGCATGAAATTGGTCGCGTCCATAGTGAGCGCGACGTAGAAGTCGCCCATTTTCGATTCGCAACGCGGAGCGCGTGCGTTGGTCTCAGTGCCCAGCATGCCAAAAGCCTTCGCAAATGAATGCCACGGTGAGCCGGCGATGCTGAGCAGCGCGTTGGGGTCGCGGACCAATGAATTTAGAGTCTCGGTGCTAATGCGATCCTTTCCGTCGCCGGCGTCGATGGCGGCCCGCAGATAACCAGGAGTGCCAACAGCAATCGTATTCGCGCTAAGCGAAACGATGCCCACCTCTGTGAACGATTTTAGCAACGGGTTCTGCTCGGCCATTTTCACTACCGGATCTATGGTCATCAACCCAAGAGTTTTCGTGCCGTATTTCTCATCGCGCAATTTGCCTCCTGAGGCCATTCGCGCCAGCACCAGCAAAGAATCGGCGCTGAAGTCGCCGCTGGCGATCGCCATGAATTCCGGTGGTTGAAAATTGAGATCGGTGGTTGGTTTTTTAAAGCGAACCGCGCACACGATGTAATCGATCTTGGTGGGATCAATGCCCGCGTTTTTCCTGACCTCCTCGAAACCCTTGCGCATGTCTTCGACATCTTTTGCCGGCATAAACTTCGGCACCACTTCGTTGAGAATGCGCTGTGGGTTGATGTAGATGAGCGTGTCAGCTTCAGGCAGGCTGGCAAGCGAGCTGACGATTTGCGCTGCCGGAGTTGAAGGCGGCACCGTGCTGACGCTCGCATGTGTCGCAACGCTTATCGCAACCGGAGTTTGCGCCTGCGCTGTTGCGCCAGTCATTAATCCAACCAACACAAATGCGGCGACGAAATTGGAAAGTTTGCTCACGCTGTAAGCCTCCAGTGTTGATTTAGAACGATGTTCGATTGCTTAGTACGAAATTTCCGGCGCTTTGTTCAGACCCAATCGAGGACAGGAACAGTGAATTCATCCTGCACGTTGCCGGTGTTGAGCGTGGTTGCCGGCTCGAACAAAAGGACGTGGCACTCTTCGTCGGCAACCGGCCGGTGTTCCACTCCGCGAGGCACTATACAGAATTCGCCTAGCTCCAGCCATATTTCTTTGGCTTGAGTTGCCGCGGCTGCATCGCCTTCGGAATCGCGAAACTCCATGCGAAACCTGCCTTTCACCACCAGAAACATCTCGTCCTCGTTATCGTGATGATGCCAGGTGAACGGTCCCTGGAATTTTACCAGCTTCACGTATTGTCCATTGAGTTCGCCAACAATGCGCGGATTCCAATGGTCGTGAATCAGTGAAAACTTTTGCAGCAGATTAACCTTATTCATATTGCAGACCAGGGAGCAACCTTATGGTGAGTTAGAAATCGTGTGGACTAGGATAGCTCGCCCAAGTGTTATGTCAATGGCCAGCCGCGGTGCATGAAAGATCAAAGGAAAGTCGAAAGGCGCATTCGCCGGGGGCCAATGTTTGATATGCTTGCCGTTGAAATTCAATCCGCACCAAAGAGAGATCAGGCTTGCTCAATTTCGCTATTCAGACCGCACGCGATGCCGGTAGTGTCCTTATCGATCGCCTCGGACGCGCTCAGGTGTCAAACAAAGGCGATATAGATCTGGTGACCGAAGCTGACCTGGCTTCGGAAAAACTAATCATTGACCGCATCAAGTCTCATTATCCCCGGCATGCGATTCTTGCTGAAGAGTCGGGCGCTGCTGAAGGAATCGAAGCAGTGGCGGGAAAGAGCGACTGGAAGTGGATCATCGACCCGCTCGATGGCACCACAAACTACGCGCACGGTTACCCCTGTTTCTGCGTTTCCATTGCCGTTGAACGCGCCGGGCAAATCGAGATCGGTGTGGTTTACGATCCAACGCGCGACGAAATGTTTGCCGCGGAACGAGGGCAGGGCGCAACGCTGAACGAACGGCCCATGCGCGTCTCCATCCTTGATGATTTGAATGCCGCGATGCTGTGCACTGGTTTCCCTTACAACGTGCGCGAGCGGCCGAATTTTGCGCGCGACTTTGTAAACTTCACCATGAAAGCGCAGGCCGTCAGACGCGACGGCTCAGCGGCGCTCGATCTCGCTTACCTTGCCTGTGGCCGCTTTGATGGTTTTTGGGAAGACGGGCTGAACGCCTGGGACGTGGCTGCGGGATTGTTACTGATTGAAGAAGCCGGTGGGCGGGTGACGGATTATCGCGGAGAGCCGCTGGACATTTACACGCCTAAAGTTCTGGCCACTAATGGACGCGTACACGACGCAATGATGGGCGTATTAAACAGTTAAAGTGCCGAACGAATAATGCCAGCCAGCCGTTCCGTTTCCCGGCGCGCAAAGGCGCGCGTTTCTTCGCCAGGTAATTGCTCGACGTGAATAACCGGGTGATAGGTGATCTCAACTTTCCCGGGGCGCGGTAAGCGTTGGTTCGAAGGCCAAACCTTGTTTGCGCCGCGAATCGTAACCGGAAGAATGGGAACATCTGCTTCCAGCGCCATGCGCACGGCGCCGCCTTTCATATGAATCATCGAGCCGTCGGGCAGGCCGCGTCCGCCTTCCGGAAAAATCACCACTACACCGCCTTCGCGTAGCCAGTTCAATGAACGTCGAATGGCAGCCGGGTCGCTACCTTCAATTTGCAGCGGCCACGCTCCCAGGAGCCGGATGGCCTTGCCGACCAGAGGCCAGGAAAAGGCTTCACTCCACGCCAGAAAACGAATGGACCGTTTTACCGGCAGCCCCAGCCAAAAAGGATCACCATAGCTTTGGTGGTTCGCAGCGATGATCAATCCCGAGTCGGTGGGGATGTTTTCCGTTCCCTTATGTTCGAGACGCCACAAAGCGCGACTGAACCAACCGACTATCGGACGCAGCAACGCGATCAGTCTCTCGGGCAGTATTGCCTCGCGCGGTTTTGATCGAGCTGCGGAATTTTGTTGTGCCAATGTATCGGTGTCGCTCACGCGCGTCAGATCGTAAACCTAAATTAGAATATATTAGCCGCGGATTAACGCGGATTTTAAGAATCTGAAAGAGTCTTTCTCTATGTGTTAACTTGCAACCCTATTTTTCTTTTTGATCGAATCCGCCTGAATCGGCTTAAATCCGCGGCAAATTACAAAGGCCACTCGCGATCGACGAACTCGACGTGAATGCGTGACACTCCGGCCGGTCCCATGCTAATGCCACGCACTGCCGCGTAAGCCGTCACTTTGTATTGCTCGCTGGACAGACGAATAAACCGGCCAACCGGTAAATCGAGCGTGGTGTAAATCGCCGCCCCTCGCGCGCTGATGTTTTCAGTCACCGTATGCTCACTTTGTTCCACGCCGCCCTTCTCGTCCAGCGTTTCGATTAACATGTCGACCGGAATGTTGTGGCGCGTCAGTCTGCGCTTATCGGAAGATGCTAATTCCGCCTCTTGCCAGTCGCGCAGGCTGTTCAAGCTCTCAGCTGACAACGCGCCAATCTCATATCGCCTTGCCGGATCCTCCTCATAACTGCGAGGCGCGCGTTTGCCTGTGAACGCAACGCCAACTTCAAAAAGCGGCGCCTCGTCTGATGTCGCAGCTCGTTTGATGTAACGCACCAAGGCCCAGACACGGTATTGATCTTCAACGTGATCGAAGACTCGCAACTGGCGCGGCATCGGTATGGTCATGTGCACCAGCCGACCTTTTTCTACCGGGCGTTTCAGGGTAAAGCCGGCGCCGAAAGGCGTAACGTCAATCAGCCGCGTTATCTCAGTCCACTGCAAATCCTTCGTCTCGCGGCAATGTATACGCACGGGTAATTTGAGCTCCAGCCGTTCGCGTATGCGCTTCCATTTTCGCTCTTCGGGCATGTTGAAGATTCGCGGTCAACTGCCAGCAGTAAAGGCCGCGCGCAAGACTTCCGATGCCGGCGGCCAGCGCGAAAATTGTGAAAAGGGAATTTTGGCGAAAGCCCTTGATTTTATTAGGTTTTTGTCCACTTTTCGGATTGCTAAGGAGGCCCCTAATCGACTACAATAAACCTTACTTCAGTGCTCCTGTTTTGAACTTGATTCTACGCGAACCACAATCATTTTAAGACGCGAAAAGCTTACACCCTCGCCGGGTTCGATATGTCGCGGCCCAGCTGTTTTAAGTTTAGCAAAATGAAGTTCCGCGGCGGGCGGATTGTACTGGAAAGGTCAACGGATGGAAACCACTTCTGAACGCGATCATATAAACATCGAAGACGAGATGCGGCGGTCGTATCTCGATTACGCAATGTCCGTAATCATCGGGCGCGCGCTGCCGGACGTGCGTGACGGACTTAAGCCCGTGCACCGGCGGGTGCTTTGGGCGATGCACGAACTCGGCAATACTTACAACAAGCCATACAAGAAAAGCGCGCGCATCGTAGGCGACGTGATTGGTAAATACCATCCGCACGGCGACACTGCAGTTTACGACACGATAGTGCGTTTGGCGCAGGATTTTTCCATGCGCTATCCGCTGGTCGACGGTCAGGGAAACTTTGGTTCCGTAGACGGCGACGCTGCGGCGGCAATGCGCTATACCGAAATACGCATGGCACGCGTGACCAACGTAGTGCTTTCTGATCTTGAGAAAGAGACAGTTGATTTTCAGCCAAACTACGATGAATCGCTAAGCGAGCCCAAGGTATTGCCGACGCGTATTCCGAACCTGCTGGTTAATGGTTCGGATGGAATTGCGGTGGGGATGGCTACGAAGATTCCACCGCACAACCTCACCGAGATCATCGATGCCACGCTGGCCCTGCTACGCAAGCCGGATATCGCGATCGAGGCTTTGTTGAAAATCGTAACCGGGCCCGACTTCCCGACCGGAGGCTTTATCTATGGCGGCGAAGAACTGAGGAAGTCGTATCTGACGGGTCGCGGAATAATTCAGATGCGCGCGCGCGCCGGAATTGACCGCATTGGACGCGGCACTCAGGAACGCGATGCGGTCGTAATTACTGAAATACCTTTTCAGGTAAACAAGGCCCGTTTAATCGAACGCATTGCCGAACTCATCAACGAGAAAAAGCTCGACGGCGTTTCCGACCTGCGCGACGAGTCGGATCGCACCGGCATGCGCATCGTGGTTGAGTTAAAGCGGGATGCAGTACCCCAGATTGTCCTCAACAAACTTTACAAGCTGACGCCGATGCAGTCGTCGTTTGGCGTCATCAATCTGGCCATCGTTAACGGCCAGCCGCGCGTGCTCAATCTTAAACAGATGCTCGAGTGCTTCGTGGATTTTCGCCGCGAAGTCGTGCGCCGGCGCACCGAATACGAGCTGCGCAAAGCGAGGGCGCGCGCGCACATTCTGGAAGGATTGACAAAAGCGATTGACGCGCTGGATTTCATCGTTACCTTAATCCGCAACTCGAACTCCGTCGATCAAGCGCGTCTATGGTTGACGGGCCAAACAAAGACTATGAGCGAAGTGAAAACCTGGAAGGGAATTCCTTCAGACACGACGCCCAAGGCTTATATCCCCAAGCTGCAAAAGGCAATGGAGCGGCTGGGCTTTTCCGATCTGCAAGCACAGGCGATTCTCGATCTTCAGCTACGGCGTCTGGCCGCGCTCGAGCGGCAAAAAATCACCGATGAATACGAAGGAATCATCAAGCTGATCGCCGAGCTGGAAGAGATTTTGGCCAACGAGAATTCGCTGCGCCGGGTGATTGGAAACGAACTTGAAGAGGTTAAGAAGGAGTTTGGCGACGCGCGACGGACCGAGATTGTCGCCGAAGGCATTGAGTTCTCGATCGAAGACCTGATAGCCGACGAAGACGTGGCCATCACCGTTACCAACAGCGGATACATCAAGCGCACGCCGATCACCACCTATCAGCGGCAAGGGCGCGGCGGCAAAGGAAGATTCGGTGCGGCTGCGAAGGGCGCCGATTACGTCGAGCATCTCTTCATCGCGTCAACCCACGCTTACATCATGATTTTTACTGACGACGGCATGGTCTATAAGCTGAAAGTCCATGAAGTGCCGGACGCTGCCGCCTCGGCGCGCGGTAAAGCAGTCGTTAATCTGATTAATATCCCTTCCGAGCGAAAACTTGCGGGCGTGGTTCCCGTACGCGAATTCGCCGAAGGCCGTTATGTACTGATGGTGACGCGCAAAGGCGTAATCAAGAAAACTTCGCTCGCGGATTTTCAGAATATTCGCTCGAATGGAATCATCGCCATCAATATCGACGAGGGCGATCAACTGCTCGACGTGGTGTTGACCGACGGCACGAAACGCATCTTCATTGCCACGCACAATGGTCTGGCAATTCGTTTCGATGAAAAGAATGTGCGCCCGATGGGCCGGGCCACGCGCGGTGTGCGCGGCATCAACCTGCGCGCGGACGACTATGTCGTTTCGGTTTGTCCGGTCTCTGCCGATGATACCGAGAAGATGCTTTCCGTTTCTGAACAGGGATACGGCAAGCAAACACCGATTACGACTTATCGCTTGCAATCGCGCGGCGGTAAAGGCGTCATCAACATGAAGACGACCGAGAAAACCGGAAAGGTTGTTGCCGTCTTCCCGGTTGATGTCGAGTCAGAGATCATGATCATCACGCAACAGGGCAAGCTGATACGTATCGAAGCCGACAGCATTCGCAAGACGGGACGCAGCGCTCAGGGCGTCAGGCTAATCAAAACCGAAGAAGGCGACCGGGTAACAAGCGCGTCGCTGGTTGAGGCCGCGGAAGAAGAGACCGAGGATGCGCCAGCTTAGCATAGACTTCAGTCTGTGTTGTGGAAGGACAGAATAAGCTTGGATATGGATGCTTTATGAGCTTGTGGACAGCACAGACTGAAGTCTGTGCAACTCCCTCATTGACCGGGCTTCCCACAATGCTATAGGCTTCCGCTACAGAGTGATACTTTTCCAGTTCCCGCCATTGTTTTAGTTGAGCTACAGGAGTAGATCATGAAGTTGGGTTTCGAAAGGATGAACAGTTCATCACTTCGAATGCCCAGGTTTGCGCTTGGCACGCCGTGACCCCTCTTTCACGGACGAGCGTCAGTGCAAGGCAGCAGTTGGCGCTTCTTTCTTAAGACGTGCCGCATTTGAAGGGAGGCCTGCCGTCATGAATCGGTTTATTACCGCGGTCTTGCTGTTGTGTACCGTTGCCATCGCCGAACAGGTGGTTGCTCAAGATGTTAAGTTTACCTCTCCCGTTACTTATCCCGCAGGTTCGCCGTATGTGGTTGCCTCAGGCGATTTCAACGGCGACGGAAAACAGGATTTGGTCGCCGGCGATGTCCAACACAATGATCTGGTAATGCTATTGGGCAACGGAGACGGCACCCTCAAACCTCCCGCTACCTATCACCAGTCCGCGGCGCCGCACTATCTCGTCGCGAATGATTTCAATCGCGATGGCAAGCTTGACCTCGCAACTGCAAACCCTTACGCCGCCAACATCAGCGTGTTCTTCGGAAAGGGAGATGGCTCGTTTGAAACGCCGGTGAATTATCCCGTTGGCAGGTTTCCGAATCAGCTTCGCGCTGCCGACTTCAATCGCGATGGCTGGCTCGACCTGGCAGTGTTCGGCGGCAATAACGATGTGAATGTGCTGCTCGGCAGTGGTAATGGAGCATTTCAGAATCCGGTGAGTTATGGTCTTAATGCACTACCGGGAGCCCTGGCCGCAGGAGACGTGAACGGCGACGGCGTGACTGATTTGATCGCCGGCATGAGAAGCGTTCAAACTGTCAACGTCTTGCTGGGCAATGGCGATGGCACATTCAAAACACCGATCAGTTCAAGCAGCAACGCGACCCAGAACGGCACCGGTCCTTACGCGAGTGTCGTTGGAGACTTTGACCGTGACGGAAAACTAGACGTCGCTTTGAGTGATGAAGTGCTGAAGATAATGAAGGGGAATGGCGACGGAACGTTCAAGGCCCCCAGTTTCAACTATCGTCTGCGTAACACTTCAGCCGATTTGAAGCCGGCCGATTTCAATGGTGACGGAAAACTTGAATTAGTCTCAGCGGGCGTCTTCAACAGTGGCGCACTGCAAATCTTATTGGGAAACGGCGATGCCACATTCCAGGACGCCGGAGATCAAGTAAGTGGCAGCAGCAGTATTTCGATCGCAGTCACGGACCTTAATGGCGATACAAGATCCGATTTGGTAGCGAACATTAACAATCAACTGGCTGTCGCGCTTGTGAATGTGACACCTGGCAACCCCGACAAGACAGATTACTTCGTTCATCAGCACTACGTGGATTTTCTGGATCGTGAGCCTGACGTTAGCGGGTTTGGCTTTTGGAGCAACCAAATAGATGGCTGCGGAGCTAATCAGGCGTGTGTTGAGATCAAGCGCATCAATGTTTCGGCTGCCTTTTATCTTTCGATCGAGTTTCAGCAGACTGCTTATCTGGTAGAGCGCGCGTACAAAACTGCATACGGCGACGCGCTTGGCTCATCAACAACCGGAGGCCCGCATGAACTTGCGGTGCCGATAGTGCGTTTCAATGAGCTGCAGATGGATACGCAGCAGATCGATCAGGACGTGGTGGTGAACCAGACTGGCTGGGCGGCTGTGCTGGAAAACAATAAACAGAATTTCATGGTCCAGTTTGTACAGCGATCGCGGTTCGTTTCGCAGTTTCCCACTTCGATGACTCCTTCGCAGTTTGTCGATAAGCTGAATCAGAATGCGGGTGCAGTGTTGTCATCGTCTGAGCGCGCGACCGCAATTGACCTGTTTGGAGGCGCCCCCGATACAAGCAACATTCCGGCGCGCGCGCAAGCGTTAAGACAAGTTGCGGAAAATCACAACTTGTACGTAGCTGAATTCAATCGAGCGTTTGTTTTGATGGAATACTTCGGCTACCTGCGCCGCAATCCTAATGAAGGCCAGGACACAGATTTTTCTGGTTACGATTATTGGCTGAACAAATTGAATACCTTCAATGGCAACTTTGTTAACGCCGAAATGGTAAAGGCGTTCATTTCTTCCGGTGAGTATCGCGGGCGTTTCACCCCTTAACGAGATTAGTGCCAAATGAGCGAGAACCGAGCCACGCCTGTGTGCGTCTAGCTGATGTTATTCGGGCCCTGTTTTCTAATTTGATTTATCACCCTCGACCCAAACTTCGCCGTCTTCGAAAACCTCTTTCTTCCAAATCGGCACGGTGCGTTTTAGTTCGCGGATGGCCCAGTCGCAGGCTGCGAATGCCGCTTGTCGATGTGGCGCGCTGACGGCGATGACGACGCTGGTCTCGCCAATCTCCAGCCGCCCGGTGCGATGAACAATCCCGATGTGCGCAATCTCAAAACGATCGTGAGCCTCGTGTTCCAGCCGCTCGAGTTCGCTGAGCGCCATCGGCGCGTAAGCTTCGTAGACGAGATAGAGCGTTCGGCGCCCGCGCGTCCACTCGCGCGCATAGCCGTCAAGCGTCACAGTCGCGCCGCATTCCGGCAACACAACTCTGCGGGCGACCGAACCGACATCGATCGGCTCGGTAGTTAATTCAAAAAAGTCGTTGGCCAACGTTGAGGCGGGCGAGATGCCCCCGGTCCCAGTATTCCGCGCCTCAGCTGCTTCCGACTTGTGTTTTTGGGCTGCGCAGCCGCCGCTTACCGGGGGAAACACTGCCAGCTCATCGCCGTCTTTTATTTCTCGATCAGGCCGCGCGTATTCCTGATTCACTGCAAACAACAGCGAACGCCCAAAGCGACGCAACTCGGGAAACTTGTCCAGCACTTCTTCAAGCGCCGACGCCGCATTCGTAGCGTGCAACGAAAGTCTCATCTCGGCTTCGCCCACTATATCGCGCGCGGCGCCGAAGAAGAGCACTGTCACTTCAGTTTTACTTTGCTGCGACAACTGCATTCCTGTTCGCATCAGTACAATGACAAATGGAAAATGAAAAATGGAAAATCTGCTTTTTGCTTTCAACATTCTCGACTGAATTTGTTGTGAACGGAGGGACAGACAGGAATGTCTGTCCTACTCCAGATCTATCTTTCGGCCGCTGTGGCCATTGCCTCTTGCCAATTCATGAATGCGCGCGCGTTCTTCGTAGTTCGACACCGCGCGTTCGAGCATCAAGCGCAAGCGCTGCAGGCGCTCGGCGGTTGAGCGCAGCTCGAGTAAATCCTGTTTGACGTCAGTATCAACCTCCATCGCCGCCGCCACCAAAAACGAAAGCCGTTGCGGCTCGGTATCAGAAATGTCCGGCAAGTTGGCACGCTCATCGTTGATAGTTCTGACGGCGCGCGCGATGCGCGTGAAAGTTTCAGCGACGTCTCGCGCGCTTTCGCTCAACAGGTTCTGGTCTTCTTCATCGTCCTCAAAATAATTGACGCGGGCCAGCAGATAAGGGTCATCGCGCTCCACATATTCTTCGATGCGATAACGAATGATCCCGACAGTCAGAATGTTTGCACGACCATCGGGCATCGGTTGCGTTTCAGTGATTTCGGCGACACAGCCAACGTGGCCGACGGGCGGCATGTCTTTTTCAGAAGTTGAAGCGTCAAAGTAGGAAACACCAAAGAGATTATTTCCCGCGCGCACATCATTCAGCATTTGCCGGTAGCGCGGCTCGAAAATGTGCAGCGGCAGCGGCACACCCGGAAACAACACTAGTGCCAACGGGAAAATCGGTAGTTCACTTACGCCTCTTACCTTGTCATAAGCTTCACGCATTGATTATTGGCGGACGATGACTAGCGAACAGCAAACCTGGGCATCGAATTTGAAGATCAACTATTGCGAGGTCGTCATTATCGCAGACGAATAGTGAGAAGTCAGCACAGAAGGGCAAGATACTGAGGAGACCGGTTCAGGCGAGATCAAGCGAGTGTGGGGCCATGCGGCGCATGGTGGAGATTAGAGTCTCGGTGTCGAACGGCTTGTTTAGAAACTCGTCCGCGCCCCCCGCAAAACACTCT
>DASQPM010000273.1:0-14818 GCA_035643935.1 Pyrinomonadaceae bacterium
CGCTTTGGTCCGCGGCGACTAGTCGCCGCATCGTTGAATCAACTCAAGCAGGCGTGGTCGTGACAGGTCGCGACTGGCCAAAGCGCTGCCAGGCCAGCGCACTCCAAAGAGTTGTCGCTTACACTTGATCAAAGGTTCCTAGAGTTTGTCGGACAAAATACAATTGAGACGAAAACTTTCAATTGCTGATGCTTTTCTTCATGAACCGCAGCAATGATTTCTCCGCTGCGTGAAGTTTTTTCCCGCGATAAGTAATCAATTCGTTAAGCGTGTTGAAATAACGATCGATCATTTTTCCGGTCTCGAAACTATTTATGATCTCGGGACAGATGTATGAACTACGACACACTGCGGGAGTATTGCCCAGCGCTTCCGCAGTTTCTTTAATCGCGGCCACCACCTTTCGCTTGCGCGCGGTCTTCTTTTCAACCAGCTCCGTTCCCGCTCGCGCCAAGGCACAGGCGCATACAAGTGTCCCGGCCCAGGTGCGGAAATCCTTGGCACTGAATTTTTCACCCATCACTTCGCGAATGTACTCGGTGATGTGATGCCGCTTTACGTCAACAAATTCGCCGGCGCCGTTCTGAAATTTGAAAACCTCACGCGCCGGCTGCTTCAGCAAACTCTTAACAACCTTCGTCACTTGCCGATCTCTTATTTGCCGAATTTGGCGCACACCTGACTTGCCGGGAAAATCGAACTCAACCACGTCTCCCTTAACCTTCACATGTTTTGGTCGCAAGGTGGCGATGCCATAACTGCCATTCTCGCTGGCGTAAACCTGACTGCCGGGGCGAATGAAACAAGTTGAAAGGATGCGCATGATTGAAGCCATCACGCGTTCGCGTCCCAGGTCGGGTTGCCGGAGATGCGACGCAACGGTCGCGCGCATCTTTGGCAGCGCTTCAGCGAAAGCGATTATGCGTTGAAACTTTTTCGTGTCCTGCCGGCGCGTATGATTGTCGTGATAGAGATACTGCCAACGACCGGCGGCGTCCTTGCCAACCACTTGCAAAGCAGCACCGGCACGAGTGTTGATGGCAACCTCGGTCCAGGCGGGCGGAATTTTCAGGCTTTGAATTCTTTCTAAATCCGCCGCGCTGACTCTTTTTCCATCCGCGTGCTTGTAACGAAAACCGCGGTTTACGCTTCCCAGACGCTTTATTCCGGCCTGCTGCAATTGCTGAAGTCTTGTCATAGAGGGTTTGGAAGCAATCCACCGCAGGTTGCCGGCGAGGCGAAGATGGTTCTGCTAATTGCTGGATGCATCAGTTCACCCTGAGACCAGCAGCGGCAGAAAAATAGGAATGTAAGATCGATAAAACTTTGCTCCACTACTTTCTTTTTTGATCGCCGCGATCACCCTGGCCCGATTTCACCGTGGTCTCAGCTTTATGTTTTACGTCCTGCGCTAACGAACGTCCCTGATCGTCGGACTCCTTGAATTGTCCTTTTGCGTCGCGCCTTACGTAACCTTTGTCCGATCCTGTCTCTATCAATTCGCGCTTACCGGTTCCTGTCTTGCTCGCCATATCGGCCTCCTTGATTTGTGTAGGCTTCCTGTACATCCCGCGAAGCGATTTGTTTAGTAACAGACCACCTTTTGTGCTTTCACGATGAATCAAGAAGAGTCGGCCGCAAGCGCAGTGCCAGTTTTTTCCCTTGTTAGTTGTGCTGTCCAAATCCACAAGCAAGCGATCCGAGTTTCGTTAGTCTGATGGGGCTCAGTATTTGCAGAGTCAATTCGAAAAATGATTCGTCGAAAGGGGATGTGTAATGCCAAGGGGAGACAAGAGTGCGTACACCGACAAGCAGAAGAGACAAGCGGAACATATTGAGGAGGGCTATGAAGACCGCGGGGTTTCCAGTGAGACGGCGAAAGCGCGCGCCTGGGCCACGGTGAACAAAGAGTCTGGCGGCGGCAAGAAGAGTGGATCCGGACGTGGCAAAAAAGGAAACAAGGGCTCTTCAAAGAAGGGCGGCAAGAAAGCTGGCAAGAAGTCTTCGAAGAAGTCGTCTTCCAGGAAGAAATAGCGCAGGCGTTCGTTCACTTCGCATCGGAAATTGATTCGAGTTATGTAACTCGAGAAGTTTTAACTTTGCTGGGTGCGAGACCACCGCAGCTTGACGCTTTTGGATTTTCACTTTGCACGGGAGGAAAAAGTTTATGGGAGACAACGGTGGTGGAGGGAGTGCCGGCGTCGTCGCCGTGCTCGTAATTTTTGTGATCATCGTGGTGGCAGCGCTATTTGTTTTCGGCGGTCGCTTTTTGGGCGGTACAAAAAAGGTCGATGTGAACGTGACCACGCCGTCACGGTAGGCGTTCAAACCGGGTGCAGTTGAAAAACGCGAGCCCGCAGCCCGCGCCCACTTCGTCGGGAAAATCGGGTTGCGTAACGCAGTAGGCAATCTATTTGGGCTGAGCTGTATTTCAGTCGGAAGTTAATATTCGAGCTGCCGCGTGGTGGCAGTTCTCGTCGCGAAGATCATACGAGAACGGCCACGCGGCTTTCTCTTTTCTATTTTCCTCAAAGGAGTAATTGCATGAATGAATGGTTTAGAAAATTTTCTGTTGGCGCCTCAAACGCGCTTGGATCTTCCTGGATGTTCATGGCGAACGTCTTTCTTATTCTCATCTGGCTGCTTGTGGGTCCTTTTTTTAAGTTTTCAGATACCTGGCAATTGTTTGTTAACACAATTACGACTGTATTCACCTACCTTGCAGTCTTCTTGATTCAAAACACGCAGAATCGGGACGCGAAGGCAATTCATCTGAAGTTGGATGAGTTAATTAAAGGAGTGACAGGTGCACGCACGGGTTTGGTGAACCTACAAAACCTTTCTGATGCCGAGTTGGACACCTTGCAGGAAGAATTCTCGCGCCTGAGAGCAAAACATGAAGGAACAGTGCAAAACAATCCGTCAGCAGCCGACTAACTCTCAGATCGGCTTCGCAATGTCATTTCTGGGTGGCCTGGGGAAATGGAATTGCCGGGGCATTAGGACTTATTTAACTTTGTCTCCCTCAAATTATGAAACAGGCCGCCCGAAAAACACCTCAGCTCTCAATTGTCCGGTCCGGCTCAACGCCCGAAGACTCCGCTAAGGAGCCTGCCGACTCGCTGAACGAATTCTTTAGTGGCTGGTTGGATTCCGTCGCCCCTGACCTTGCTGAAGAACCCCAGGCGAGAAATCCGGCTCGCACCTCCGGCTATCGCGGGCGTCGCATTAGTTCAACCGATATCGTGCGCCTCAACCGTGCGACTGTGCGTGAAAGCACTGACCACCGTCATTGGCCTGTCGAAGTAGTTGCTCAGTTTCTTACTGCCGAAGTCATTACACGCAAAAACAAGCGCAGCTGATACCAGAATTGGTCATGGCTTAAATGTCCGATAAACTTTATAGTTTGTCGCGGCATTACGACAAGCTAGAGGTCATCGGATAAAAGCCTCGCCTTACCATAACGGATTGCCTTTACACTATCTGGTGTTTTGCATCTTGCAGCAGAGTTGTAATGACCTCGCAAAGTCGTAGAACGATTATCTGCCTCGTCGCGGCGTAATAGTTGCTCAGCGAAAAATCAGGAGGGTCAATATGTATTCGATCAAAGCTAAGAGCAGACTGTCCGGAATTTTCCTGACGCTTTCATTATTGCTGGGCGTTGGCCTGTTTTCAGCCGTTGGCGCTCAGGAAGACGAACGAGACGGTTGGAGACAAGACCAACACGATCGGGAACGGAATCGCGAGCGAGCGAACCGGCGAGATCGCGATCGTGATGGAGATCGCGATGACGACAACGATCGCGACAATGATCGTGACTGGCGTCGTGGGAATGGCCGCCATGGTCGAGGGCGTTACGGCCAGGGGGGCTATGGCGACTACGGTTACAACAACATCTACCAGGAAGCAGTACAGCAAGGCTATCAGGATGGACTGTACACCGGCTCGAGCGATGCCCAGCGTGGTCAGAATTACAACCCGCAACGATCTCACTACTACCGTGACCCGAATATCGGCTACAACTCTTCATACGGCAATCGAGGCCAGTATCAACGGGCTTATCGTCAGGGATTTCTGCAAGGCTATCAGCAGGGATTTCAGCAGTACGGAGGCTACAACCGTAACCGAAACTACGGTCGGCGTTGGCCGTGGTAACCGGTTTCTCAGGCTTAACGACAAAAAAAATGCCGCGGACCTTAGAGTCGCGGCGTTTTTTTTAGTCTTTAGTGGATTCAAGTTTGAAGCGCAACAGTTGGCTGGTCGGAACAACGGCCAAAGAATTTCGGGTCATTTGGCTACGTATTCTTCCCCTTCCCGTTGGAAGGGGAAAGAGGGGAAGGGTTTTTAGCGACGTCACTCCCTCTCCCCATCCCTCTCCCAAAGGGAGAGGGGGATCGCCCTCTCCCCGGCCCTCTCTCAAAGGGAGAGGGAGATAAGGCACTTACTGCGCTTTGTTTTGTTCGTCCAACCAGGTTTTCAGCGGTGCGAAGTAGTCGATGATCGCGGTCGCATCCATCTTGTCTTCGCCGGTCATGGCCTTGAGCGCTTCCGGCCAGGGCTTGCTTAAGCCCAGCGCCAGCATCTGCCTCAATTTTTCTCCCGCCTTCTTGTTGCCGTAGATCGAACATTGGTAAAGCGGCCCATTGAAGCCTGCTTCGCGACAGAGCGCGCGATGAAATTGAAACTGCAAAATCGCCGCGAGAAAGTAACGCGCATAGGGAGTGTTGGCGGGCACGTGATATTTCGCGCCAGCATCAAAATCCTGTTCAGACCGCGGGGCCGGCGGCGCCACGCCCTGGTATTTTAGACGCAGGTCCCACCAGGCTTTATTGTAATCGCCTGGTCCAACTTCGCCGGAGAAGACTTTCCAGCGCCATTGATCGACCAGATAGCTGAACGGTAGGAAAGCGACTTTGTCGAGCGCGCGCTGCAGCAGGAAACCAATATCCGCACTCGGATCCGGAACTTTGTCGATCAATCCAATTTGTTTCAGATAAGGCGGCGTGACCGACAGCGCCATGGTGTCGCCGATGGCTTCATGAAAACCGTCGTTGGCGCTGTCGCGATACAAGAAAGGTTGGCCTGCATAAGCCATTTGATAGTAGTTGTGTCCGAGCTCATGATGGACGGTAGTGAAATCTTCCTCGTTAATCTGAATGCACATTTTCAGGCGCACGTCTTTTTCGTAATCAATGTCCCAGGCGCTCGCATGACAAACCGCTTCGTGGTCCACGGGCTTGACCAGCATTGAGCGTTCCCAAAACGTCTGCGGCAGCGGATCGAAACCAAGGGAAGTAAAAAACGATTCGCCGTAGTGAACTAGTTGCTTTGCATCAGTGTTGCGAGTTTTGAGGATTTGCGTCAGATCATAACCACGATCACCGCCGCCTTCAGGTTTGAGTAGCGGATAGATGTTGCCCCACTGCTGCGCCCACATGTTCCCGAGCAGGTGCGCGGGAACTGGACCATCAAGCGGCACGACATCTTTTCCATATTTTTCTGAGAGCTTGCGCCGGGTGTAGGTGTAGAGCGAATCGTAAAGCGGCTTGACCTGCTTCCACAGCCGTTCCATCTCGGCGGAAAATGCGTCGGGCTCCATGTCGTATTTCGCGCGCCACATGGCGCCGGTGTCTTTGAAGCCCATTTCTTTCGCGCCCTTGTTACTTAGTTCCACAAAGCGCACATAATCTTTGCGATATGGCGGCGACACCTGATGCCAACCGAGCCAAATCCGCTTCAACTCTTCCGGATCGCGGCTGTTTGCCATGATCTCTTCCATATCGCTGAGCGACAGACACTTTTGTTTTTCGCTGTCGGGACAGTACTTGCCTTTGCCGTAATCGCCTTCGAGCGAAGCGGCGAGCTTCGTTAATTCATCGCGTTGGGTTGGATCTCTCGGGGCAGGCAAGGTCAGCGACAACTTCAGAAGTTTCAGCTTACGGGCCACGTCATACGGCAAATCAAGTCCATCGAAACGGCCCGACTGGTCCGCAAGTTCGGTAGTCGCCGCAATCACGTCTTTGTTTGCCTCGGCCGACATCGCCTCAGTGTCGTCCGTGATGAAGGTGCTCTTCACCCAGTCTGCGCGGCTGAATTTGACATTGAGATCAAATAAGCGCTTTTCGGCGTCAGCGACAAACTTCTCTGCCTCGGCGGGCGTCCCTTTCGTACCCGAGGTAGAAACCAAACTCGGATTTTTTGCGCACGAAGACATAAGCGAGAGACTGACGATAAGCAAAAGAAACGCATCTGTCCACACGTGGCTGCTGCGACGAAAGAGATTCATTGGAGCCTCCATTGACTACCGAGTTGATGGTTTGTCTGCGGGGATCGAACGGGATTGTAACCAGCGCGGATCAAGTTGGAAAGCCCTAACGGCGCGGCCGGTGCGAAAAAGTTTATTCCGGATTTTAGTTGGTTCGTGATAAGTTGCGCGAGCACGGAGGACGCGCCCCATGAAATTTTCGTCGGATTCGATAAAGCTCAAATCAAAAGCTCAAAACGAAGACTTCTGTTTCGACCTCGAGACGCCGCGGGGACACTTCTTCGCGGTGCTCGATTTTGGCTCGCACGATTACGCAAACCTTAACGCCACTCTGAAAGCTAAGCTTGAAACGATCGTCGGCTCGTTCGTTTCGTTATCCAGATTCTCGGCCGAGCTGTTTCTTGGTTTTCTGGCCAAGGAAATTAATAACTTCCTGCACAGTCTCGGCGAACAATCCGGTGGTCCGGAATTGCTGGCAAGCGGCGCATTGTGCCTGGTAAACGGTAATCGCCTGACGTATTTCCTGTGCGGCGACGTGCAACTAAACGTTATCAATAATGGACGGCTGCTGCCTTTGTTTGGGACAGCGGCCGGAGACTCAGGCGCAACAACCGGTACAAACGCGGGAATCGAACGACTTGGCGCGCGCAATCAGGAAGCGCCTTTAACCGACGTAGTGCAATCGTTTACTTTGCAGGATGCCGACCTGGTTCTATTGATGACTCGTGGTCTGCATGAAGTGTTTGCACACAGGAAACTGGCCGATGAGATTGCCGGCGTGGGCTCAACCGATCCGCAAGTGATTTGCGAGACCTTGATGAAGTCAGGTGCTTCTGCGCAGGAGGACCGGAGCCTGGTGGTGATGGGTGGGCCCTACGAGAAATATCTCGATCCAGTACTGGCCGATTTGAGCAAGGCAGTGGCGGCACTTGAATCCAGAATGGAAACACTGAGTGAGGACCTCTCCAGAACTTCAGATCAAGGCCCAGCGGACCAGCGAATCGCACAGCAATTGGAAGTATTGAGAGATGATTTAAGAGGCAAGGCCGCCAAAATCGATTTGCTGGAAATTGATGAGAGAGTGAAAAGTCTGAGCGATCGGCTATCACAAAAAGGGAACATCGCAGACGTTAAACCTGAAACGCAATCCGTCGGGTTTCACCCGCAGTCAGATCTGGCCGCGGCAGGCGCCGAGGTCCGGCGGACCCGGCTGCCGATTATGATAGTCGCGCTGCTGGTTCTCGCCGCTGCGCTGGTCGGTTCTTTCGTGGGCGCCTGGATGCAGTCGCGCGTCATGAAAAAAAGTGCGGAGGTTTGGTCGGTTAAGACTGCCGGCAATCAAATCAACATTAGCCGGTTGGACGCCGAGCCTGCGACGGTCACGTTGAATGTTGCTCAGCCCGTAAAGGCGACCGGCGAACAAAGGTTCTCGTCCTTTGCAGACGCCAAGCGCTACGTCGATACCATCACGCAAAATGATTCGAGTACGTCCCATTCCGCTGCGGTTACTCCAACTGCTGAAAATAAGCCGGGTGAAGCAGTCACTGAAATTACGCTCAAACCAGGCGACTCGCTAAAGAGACTTGCGAAACAGTACAACGTGCCACCTGAGAAAATAATGGTTTTGAATCCGACGATCACGCATTGGCCCATGGTCCGAATAGGGCAGAGGATTATCATGCCCGCGTTGCCAACGACACCGCCGCCGGTGACGCCTTCGCCGGTTTCTTCTCCTTCAGATCAACCCAGCCCTGCCGGCCCTCCACAAAACACAACAGAAATCACGGTGGGTGCGGGCGATTCGTTGAATTCGCTTGCTGCCAGGTACAACGCGACGCCCGAACGCCTGCGCGAGCTCAATCCGCAAGTGACAAATTGGGGGACGATTTTACCAGGCCAGAAGATCGTGGTGCCGGCTTTGCCAACTGGGTGAAATTAGTTTCCGGTAGGATTCAACGCTGCGGCAACCAATGCGCGCAGAGCGATTGCTCTCGCCGTATCTACGTCAGGCTCGAACGGAACAACCACGTAGTGCAACCGATCGCCGCCAATATTGAGAAACTGATGATAAGCCAAATAGTGTTTGCGCCCTGTCAAGGTTCCGAGAGTAGAGCAAAGGTCGGGCTGAAGAAAAATTAGGTAGATCGTCGCGCGCTCAGGTTTCGGCAGTGAACCTTCACTAACCAATCCCGCCAAAATCGTACGAACGTTGATGTCGGAAACTTTTTCGTCCTGGTTGAACTGCGTCAGTACCTCCTGGCTATAGGTAGGACCAAAGAGGTTGTTGATTCCGAGATTATTGAGCTTGCTGATGTCCGGTTGATTTTGAATTGACGACAAGAGGTTGTTCAGTTTTGATTCGCGCGCGCGTAACGGTGGGGTGGCCCAACGGCTGCCAAGAAATATCGTGTACTGTTGCGGCGCTGTTAAAGTTGTCACGCCTGATAGTCGACGAAGCTCGGTCAAAGATTTCAGTTTCGAGTTGACGATGAACGCCCGTCCGCCATCGTCGTCGATCACGGCCTGCACCGCTTCGTTAACCGGCGCTTTCTCTTCCGGCTGCTGCGCCCGAGCAGTTCCGCCGATGAACAACAAACTCAAAATTAAGAGGCTGTAACGCATTTCTTCAACCCTATTGAATTACATCGAGGGAAAAGTCGTCGATGATGAAAGAAGTTTGTAGTCCCTGGTCTTCAGTGCCCACCAGATAGACCTGGATGGTTTGCCCTTTGTAGGAGCTGAGATCGAAAGAAGCCTGCGCATAAGGAAACCTGGGACTGAGATTCGAGTAGTTTGCCAAAGTCGCCAACACCGCACCCGACGAATCGCGCAGCTGAACAGCCAGTTTGTCGTAGGCGACTGTGGTCGAAGTCTCAGCCGTATAAATGTAAATCCAATAAGAGAGCGTGGCTTTGCTGGCGTTGGCCGGGATAGTCACCGTCTGCGAGAGCGTGTCGGTATGTGTAGAACCCCAGCCATTCATCCATGCTTTCCAGGCGCCGCTGCGCGCCGGTTGCAGTGTGGAGTTGTCCATCACGCCGGTGCTGGCAATCCAGGGAGCAGCGTTAACGCCATTTTCAAAACCCGGATTGCCGAGCAGTTGTTGAGTGGTGCCGCCGGCAGCGCCGATGGTCAGACTGATGTTTGCCGCATGACTCTTTCCGCCGCCACTGCCGGTAATGGAAACGTTATAAGTGCCGGTAGGCGTCGTGCTGCTGCTGATGGTTAGGGTCGCGGAACCGGAGCCGGGCGCAGCGATGCCGGCAGGATTGAAACTGGCGGTGGCGCCGGCAGGCAAACCTGAAGCAGTGAGTGCAATGCTGGAATTGAAACTGCCGGTGATTGATGTAGCGATACTCGCATTCACCGAGCCGCCCTGCGTCACATTTAACGTCGCCGGCGATGCGGTTAGTGAAAAGTCGTCCGTCGGATTGAAAACAATATCAAGTATCGGATGAATCTCAATGCCATTGGGCGCCACGCCAGTTTGCCCTGCAAGATAATCAAAAAAGCCAACACCGGTGATCTGTACCGGCACGTTCGCATTTTTTGGCGAGGATGTAGCATTAAACTTTGCGTCAAATTGCGCCCGCGCGCGTGTAATACCGGCTGCAAAGGGACTCCCGGGCGCGACGCAATTGGGCGAGGCGATTTCCGCAATCATCTGATGACCCGTGCCGTCGATCAAAAGCAAGTGATAATCCGAATCTGCCTGTCTCTGATACTGCTTTAGAGTTGCATTGATGACCCAGAGAGTAGTCTCGGTCGTCTGCACCCTTTTATTGTTCGGAATCGGATTCGGTACTGACAAGCTGGTCAGCGCTGTCAGTGTTGTCGGCACGGGATTGTTGAGATTAACTAACGTGACATCAGGGTCGGAGCCGATCTTTACCGACCAGCGCTCTCCACCGCACTGGGCCAATGCCTGAGTTGGGAAAAACAGGAGGACCGCGCCAAAGCAGAGTAGGACTAGATATCGAGGATTGTTCATCTATGTCTCACTGGCACCGACGACACGCCACAAGATTTCCCGCACCGCTGTTGGCAGACTACTTCTTAAAGGGACTTCTTCAAAGAATACATTCCTAAAGAGTTATCGATTCCAGAAGCGCGATTGAGATGCGCAGGCGCGCTCAACCATAGTGTTTCCGCCCACCACCGGTGAACGAATGGGTTTGAATGGTAACTGCGGAAGAGTAGAGGCTCGGGTCTGCGGTTGGTGAGGCTTAGGGTTCGACGAGACCCTTCTTAATGTTGCGCTGCCAGGCTTCGTAATTGCGAATGCGTCGTTTCGCCTGTTTGCGGGTTAGCTTCATTTCCACGGCTACGTGGTCGATACGCGAGGTCCGATCCTTTTTCTTATCATAGCGATCACCTGGTGCGCGCTGATAGATCTGGTAAGCTTGCGTCCATTCCGACTTAACATCGGCAGTTGCCTGTTTACCTCTTTGTTCCGGCATACACGTCCTCTCAGAATCGAGTTTCGAACTGAATTCTAGCAGCGATAAGGCCGCGGCGGTAGCGGAAAGTTTTGGCGCGGATTGAAGACTAGCGCAGCTACGGGAATGGTCTCAGCGCGAGCGGCCGTTTGGAAAAACTTGTGTTGGCCTTCGCTCAGAAGACTAACTGCTTCCTGCGGTGGTGCCGGTTTGATTAAGAGTCTTATGACACTCAGTATCCCGTCTTAGTAGCAACATTTTTGTGCTGGCGGAAACAGGCAGGGTCTCAACTGTACAAGCTTGCAAACCACATGAAGCAACGCTCCCCCAATTTCTGAAGAAGCGTTGCTGCTGTGGACGACCATGCTCTGGCCTTGCGGCCAGGGCCTTTTTAGAAATCGGCGTTAATTAGCCGAATCTCAATATTTTTCCATCCACCGAACCCCCTTGTTCTGAGATTCACCAAAAACCGATTGTTGAGGGCGGCGAGCTTTCATGCTCTGTCTTTGCCTAAACAGCTCTGCGACCCGAAACGAGGTTTATGATCAAAACAACCAATGCTATCACCAGCAGCAGGTGAATAAGTCCGCCGCCAATGTGCCCCAGAAATCCAATCAACCAAAGCACAAGTAGAATCACAAGAATCGTCCACAACATACGTTCTCTCCTTTGTTGGTAGCGTGCGAAATGTCTAAAGCGTTTCGAACTTAGGTACCGACGAGCAATGCTTATGCCATTTCGTCATAATCTTTCACAAACGGCCGTGCAAACGCTAATAATAAAGCCTCCTAAATGATGGTGGACCACGAATGGTCCACTAATCACTGTCACCAGTGGTTGTGTCGTGCATTAGAACCGTTCGCTTACAGTTTGGCGGCGAATAAAAAATCGTGCGGATTTGGTTCAAACTTGGTGAACCAATGACGGTGGCTTCAGTATCCAAGAGAGGAGCGTTGCGTGAGCGCCACCCGGAAACGCGCTCGCAGCCTCATCCGGGTCTTGACAAAATGCGCAACTGTAACTACATTTGTTACAGACGATTCAAGGGATTTTCCGCTTTATGTCAACCAGCAGCAGATTCGCGGTAGCTGTACATGTTCTCACGCTTATGGCGTGGGCCGATGAAGAGCCGCTGAAATCCGAGCAGGTGGCGGAGAGCGTCAACACGAACGCCGTCGTCATCAGGCGCATGCTGTGTGAGTTAGCGGAATCCAACCTGGTCGTTTCGCAAACAGGCTCTATGGGAGGTTCGAAACTTGCCCGGTTGCCTGAGCACATAACTCTTCTCGATATTTACCAGGCGGTTGAGAGTCGCGGCGTTTTTTCGTTACATCGTCACCCACCCAACCCCGATTGTCCGGTCGGCGTAAACATTGGCACGGTGCTCAACGATGTGTTGGATGAAGTTGACTCGGCGGTCGAACGCGTGTTGGCAAACATGACGTTAAGAGACGTGGTTGCTCGGTTGAAGCCGTGCGTCAGCGCCACGAACGGTAAGAGCGTGAGTGCGGCCACGAACGGTAAGCGGAAACAGGTAGCGGCGAGAGTGCAGGTGAGCGCAAGAAACTAGGTGAGAAGCACCTTCGTATTATGAATAGGGATTCGAGAGAGACAACGCTGCGAGGCTCTCTCAACGAAAAAACAAACTCGCGCGAAAGGACGGTCTGAAATTGGCTAGGCTTCCAAAAGATCAGGATGGGGTTGAGCCGATGGATTCGGTGAAACCAGATTTTTCCGGCGCTCATGAAGAGCTGCTGGACGACACAGTTTCGATTGAAGATATCGACGAGGTTTTGGAAAAGCTCGCAACTGCGGGCATCGCCGGTACGGAAACTGACGAGCCCGTAATGGGCGAGCCGTCTTCCGCTGCCGTGCGCGCCGAAGATGATGACAATGCTCCGGAAGAAATGGAGCTCGATCTATCGGCAGGTGAACTGGATAAGACTTCGGATCCAGTGCGCGTATACATGCGCGAAATGGGCGTAGTGCCTTTGCTCAAGCGCGAACAGGAAGTTTCAATTGCGAAGCGAATTGAATGGGGGCAGAAGCGGGCACAAAAAGGAATCAGCCGTTCGCCGATTGCGGTTGCAGAACTATTGAAAATCGGGGCCGAGCTGGAAGCCGGCACGATCGGCATACGTGACGTAATCAATTTTTCCGATCAGACGGAAACAGAGGAACACGAAGACAAGACGGAAGAATATTTTCAGTGGACCATCGAAGGTATTCAAAATATCCGCAAGCTTTACAAACGCGGGCTCAAAGAGTTGGTGCAATTGAACGTCGAGCAGAAAGTGAAGCGCGGTAAGACTTCGAAGAAGTTGTTACGCTTGCGGCGCAAGGTGGCGCGCACGCGGCTCGAGATTGTTCAGGAAATCGGCGTGCTTCATTTGAAGGAAGCGGTTCGCCAGCGCCTGATAAATTCTATTGCGTCGATTCACAGAGAAACGCGAACGCTTGAGCGGGAGATTGAAACCTACAACGCTAAGCTGACCAAGAAACGAATTAAGGCAGACGATGCCAAAGAGTTTCGCAAACATATCTCGGCGGCAAAGCGCCGGCTGAAAGAGATTGAAGCCGAGCATCATGTTTCGCCGCTGGAAATCAAACGCTCACATCAGATGATTGTGACCGGCGAGGCTCAGGCTGCGCAGGCAAAGCACGAGCTGACCGAAGCAAATCTGCGTCTGGTGGTTTCGATTGCGAAAAAATATCAGAACCGCGGTCTTCAGTTTCTGGATCTAATTCAGGAAGGAAACCTCGGTCTGATGAAAGGCGTGGACAAGTTTGAATGGCGCCGCGGATACAAGTTTTCGACTTATGCGACCTGGTGGATTCGCCAGGCTATTACACGCGCCATCGCCGACCAGGCGCGCACCATTCGCATCCCCGTGCACATGATCGAAGTCATTAACAAGCTTCGCAACACGTCGCGCGAGCTGGTGCGCGAGCTTGGCCGCGAACCGACGACGGAAGAAATCGCCAAAAAGATGGGCATGTCCGTTGAGAAAGTCAGCAAGGCACGGAAGTTAGTGCAGCAACCGGTTTCGTTGGAAACGCCAATTGGCGAGAGCGGCGATTCGCAGCTTGGCGATCTGATCGAAGACAAGTCAAGCACTAGCCCTGCCGAGCGTGTGATCACATCGAACCTGCGTGAGATCACCGGCGATGTTTTGCAGACGTTGAGTCCACGCGAAGAGCGTGTGATTCGCATGCGTTTCGGTCTCGACAGGGAAGGGCACGAACGTACATTGGAAGAGGTTGGTCAGGACTTTAACGTAACGCGCGAGCGTATTCGCCAAATTGAAGCAAAGGCGCTGAGAAAGCTGCGTCATCCATCACGCGCACGGGTGCTGAAGAGCTTTATCGAGGGCCAGCGGCAGTAAGCTAGTAGGACAGACTTTCCAGTCTGTCCCTCTTCTTGCCGACGATATAGACCGGTTAACATTTGGAAATTCAAGGAGTCAAGGAAGAACGAACATGAGTGAGAAAGTAAAATACGTAACCGACAGTTCATTTGAGAAAGACGTTTTGCAATCAACCAAGCCCGTGCTGGTTGATTTCTGGGCTGAGTGGTGTGCGCCTTGTCGCATGATTGCGCCAACCATCGAGGCCATTGCGGACCAATACAGCGAGACCGCCGAGGTGGTGAAAGTAAATGTCGATGACAATACCGGAACGGCCCAGCGCTATGGCATCAAGGGCATTCCGACTTTGATTCTGTTCAGCGGCGGCAAGGAAGTGGAACGCGTAGTCGGCGCTACCAGTAAAGACTCGATCTCGCGCATGATCGAGAAACACGCCGTCGCCAAAGCGCGGGTTAGTTAAGATAGATCGATGTAACACAAACCGTGAGACCGTAGTAGAACAAACTGTTAGTTTGCGGCGGCCGGCGCAAGATCAACCAAAAGGGAAACCACGATGAGTGGTTTCCCTTTTTGCTTTGCAAACTATCTACTTCCAGGTCGCAAGTCCGCAGCGGTTAGAAGATCAATTCCTGAAGCTCCGAACCGGCGGGCCGCGTCGGTGGCTCGGACGTCGCTCTCATTTTCCTGGGACCACTGAGCGTGCCTGCACAGCAGCGCCAGTTCCATCGCGCGACCCAGCGTGAACG
>DASQPM010000274.1:0-3988 GCA_035643935.1 Pyrinomonadaceae bacterium
AGACCCGCATCAATCATCTCGCGCGCTGCGGGGTAACGTCTCGAGCCCAAGGCATAAACCGACCCCGGCAACAGCACTGGCTGTACTCCGGCAGACTTCAAAGCAGCGATTCCTGCGGCATCGGTGTGTTCCAGATGATCAGCAGTTACTGTTGATAACTCTGCGGCCAGCTTTGCGCCTCCCGACAACGACAACTGATCGGCGTGGATTCTCAGGCCCAGGCCATGGCAGCGCGCTGCCGAAAGAATTTTCCAGGACTCGTCAATCGTGAAAACGTTTGCTTCGCAAAAGACGTCGCAGTATTCCGCCAACTTTTCCGCAGCCACGCGCGGCAGCATTTCGTCAATCAGCAGCGAGACGTAATCGTCTCGTCGCGATTTATATTCGGAGGGAATGTCGTGTGCGCCGAGAAAAGTTGGTACGTAGCGAAGCTTGGTTTCAGTATCGAGCCGCCTAATCGCACGCAGAATTTTTATTTCGTCTTCAAGCGTTAGGCCGTAGCCGGATTTCGCCTCGACGGTAGTTGTGCCGTTGCGGAGAAACCAGTTTGCATAGCGCTTGCCGGCGGCGACCAATTCATCAAGCGTCGCCGCGCGCGTCGCGTCAACAGTCGATTGAATGCCGCCACCGCGCGCGGCTATCTCCTGATAGGTCGCACCTTCAGCTCGTTCTTCAAATTCATTCGCGCGCGTGCCCGCGAACACCGGATGCGCGTGCGCATCGACAAAGCCCGGCAAAACCACGCGACCGCCGGCATCAACGATTTCGCAGTCTTTATCAAGCAGTTTTTCGATTTCGGATCGCACGCCGGCGTTGGCGATTTTGCCCTCGCGCACCAGCATGGCGCCGTCTTCGATAATCGAAAGCTGACGCAACTCCGGGCCGGCTCGCGGACGAGCAGGCCCGGAAACAGTCACAAGCTGTGAACAATTAATAACCGCGAGTGATTGAGACAAAACTTGTTTCGCTTACGCTTCGGTGTAAACCCAGGCGCCGGCAATCGTCGCAATGATGTATTCGACCAGGCCCCAAACGAAGGCGATGATCATCATGTTCATCGACATGCCAAACAACAGCATGTTGATGATGCCGCAGTAAAGGTAAATGCCAAACCAGAGTATGACGGCCGCGACGATTGCGGTCTTAACTCCAGGACCCAGCCGTGGTCTGATCAACGCATAGAGCCACACCGCCACGATGCCGAGTATGAAAGTCAGGATCACGGCGCAGATGATGAAGTTAGTGCCTGGATCCTTGAAGCCGTGTGCGGTGAAGAACGCCATCATCTGCGGGCCCAGCACCTTTGTGTTCAGCAAAAACTCTCCAATGTTCAAGATTAGGCCTGCCAGTAGGCCGCCGAGAAAAACTCGTCCGAAGTTCATCTTCACATCCTCCTTTGGGGGGTTAGGTGGTTTGAAAGTATGCGCAGCCATTGATTATCACAATGCGCCCGCACATGCCAGCTTAAGTTTGTGTTTTTAGTTAGCCGCTGGCGTTGTCGGTAAGCCCGCCCTGTTTGCGCGCCTGCTTCGCTGCCAGCAGAAAGATGGTCAGGCCGACGCCATTGGCTATCAGCACAGCGCCAATGATCTTGGCAGCGAAAGTTATCCGGCTCTCGACGGTAATAATCGGGACGATGGTGAAACCCATGTAAATCAGCGACACTAGAAATCCGGATGCGCATGCCAGCCGCAACCAAAATGGCGCTCGCACGCCGAAACGTTTTAGTCCAAACAAGGGAATGGCAAACAAAACTAAATAAGTGATGGCATAAAAAACACCACCCGCGTTGTCCAGCAATTGAAATGCCTCCTGCGTGCGCACGCCTATCAGGCTGGCAAGTCCGAGGGCGAGGGTGATGGCGCCGACAAAGAGAATCGAGTTCACCGGCGTTTTGTATTTCGCGTGCAGACGCGTAAACCAACTTGGCAGCAGTTCGTCCCAGCCAGCCACCATCGGCAATCTGGAATTGCCGGCGAGGTAAATACTCATTAAAGCGATCTGCCGCATTACGACGCCGAGAATTGCCAGCGAAACAATCTTCCCAACCCAACCGAATTGTCCAAAGCCGATGCTCAGCACCTGTGGAATTGGTCCAATGAGATCGACTTTGTCCGGCGAAACGAAAGCCAGTACCGAGCTGGTGCCGAGAATAAACATCACTGCGATGATAGGCGCCGCAATGATCACCGAACGGGTCACGTTGCGCGCCGGTGCCCGCGTTTCGCCGGCCAGGATCGCGATGTATTCAAAGCCGGTCAACGCGCCCAGCGCCAGCTTGCTGAAGACATTCACATTGAAGAGCGAGAAATTCGGCACCTGCATTGCGAACGGATGATATTCGGCAACGGTGCCGCGCATGAGGCCGAGAAACGGCAAGAGTATCAAGGCCGCAAACGTGACTAACAGCATCAGCCCGCCGGCGTTATGCACCCACTTTCCCAAACCCAACCCGCGTGTGGCCGCGACGACCATGGCGATAACCAGCACGCAACTGATCACAGTGATGATCGCCTTGTTGTCTTTCATCCACGCGGCACTTGGTCCAACGGCGTAAGAAATGTTGGTGGTGACGATCAGGCCAATGCCCGCAAGAATGGAAATAGCAAATACCCAAAGGTTCCAGGCCACCATGAAGGCGACCAGGTCATTGAAGGCAAGTTTGGCCCACTGGTAAAGACCGCCTTCGAGCGGCATTAAGCGACTTAGAAAAATGACCGCGGCTGCCAGCGGCAAGTAAAAAGTGAGAATAGCGAGCAACCAGAAAAAGTTTTGCTGACTGCCGAGTTTGGCTGCCCAACCGACCCAGATTGTGCCGACCACAAACACAACCTGCGTCAGCACCAGATCGAACAGGCCCAGCTCTTTTTTGAAGACAGCGCTGCGCTGCTCGACTTCATTTTCGAGCTCGGCTAGTAAAGGAGTTGCGGTTCTGTCTGTTTCGTCACTCAATTAATTATGAATTCTTTCAGCGCTGAAGGTTCATGGTTGGGAACGGGGCCCCCGTAATGCAGAACCGCGAGCGGTAGCGACCGGATGCTAAAGTCAACTCCTTAATTAAGAGCGCCAGAGAAACATTCGCAAGTTATCGCTAGCATCCGGTCGCTACCGCTCGCGGTTCTGCATTGCGGGGCCCTTCCTAACCCTGGTTCTTTAACTTGAGCAACATGAACTAAGCCGCGGAAGAATGATCGTGCGCGATCTTCCAACCTTGCTTTGTGCGTCGCATGATCAGCGTTGATCTTCCGTGCGGTTCATCCTTGGCACGCTGCAAATGCCAGCGCATCAAAACGAGTGCGGCATCATTTCCTATTGGTGTGATTTCCAGATCGGAAAAAGTCAGCGTGCCCATCTTCTCGCGCGAGTCATAATTTCTCTTGTAACGGTCGAGTACGGTTTGCCAGCCGCGTGTGACATTGTCGCCGCCGACGAAAACGGTCTTTTCAGAACGCTCGTAACCATCCATGAAGCCTTCAATGTCGCCGCGGTTCCAGGCGGCGCATTGAGCGTCGAGCACCGCCTGGATCGCCTTCGCATCTTTGGCTGCTTTTGTCTGACTAAAGACTGAAGTCACACAAAGCAACAGCAATAAATTCGTGGCCGTTAAGATCCTGTATCGCATACTTATCCTTTCTGTAACCAGGCTCTGACATCTTCGCGCATTGCCGGCATAATTTCGTGAGCGGTATCGTAGCTTTTGAATTCCACATTCCGGGCCCGCAGCTTGAGGCGCGCTTTGTAGTCGCTCACGCGGGCGGGCGGATAGAACTCATCCTTCTCGCCCGTCAGATGAAATACAGCAGCGCCGGTTGGTTTGTAAGTTTCGCTTGTCTCCCAATCTCCCGGCAGACCGCCGCAAATGCCGATAACGCCGCGCAAGAGATCGGGATACGTAAATGCAAAGCGATAATTCAGCGCACAGGTTTGGGAAAAGCCAAGCAGGAACACCCGCTTTGGATCGGCAATGTCTTCAACGACAAGGGTCCGG
>DASQPM010000275.1:0-7603 GCA_035643935.1 Pyrinomonadaceae bacterium
CAAGTTCCTGATCTTTAGCGAGCGCGAACAGGGCCGCTTGGGTAACCAAAAAAGTTTTTGTTGGCGATTTGGAAAATGAGGTAGCTGGTTTGCGCGTGTCCTTGCCAACCACCAGCACATCGAGCGCTGAAAACTCAGGCATCAGCATGGCCCGTTTATCTGCCGGCAGGGAAGCAAGCGCTTCACGCATTACGTCAAGACGCCACGTTGATGATAGCGCCTCGGCAAAAACCTTGATGACGAGTAGCGAGTCGGCCGGCGTCCATGGACTCGGCTTGTATTGCAGGATTTGGAATTCTGGCGGCAATGATTTGGTGTCCAGTGAAGCGATGTAAGCATTGACGCCGTCCGCGTAAGCTTGAAGCAGCGCGCGTGATTGCGCCGAGGCACCAGCGAATTCTGCTTCTGCAACCTGGGCAAACCCGAGTGTCCGGTGTTGCTTGTCCTGGTCGAGAACCACGTTGTTGGGGCCGGCGCTCAAAATCTCCGCCAACTCTCCGCGCTCAGAGCGACGCAGCAAATCCATTTGCCAAAGACGGTCGCTCGCCGTCACATAACCCTGCGCCAGGTAAAGATCGTGATCGTTTTTGGCTTGAATGTAGGGAATGCCCCGCTCGTCGCGGCGGATGATTACCTGATCTATGAGACCGGGAATAAGTGTGGGCGCAGTCTGGCCTGCCGCGCTTTTTTCTGAAACGATGAACGCAATACTTGCGATCAGGGAAACTAACAGACAACCCGTGACGGCGCGGATAGTTGAGGTGAACGACATTTTGGGGGAACCTCGCTTTCGAATTTTCGTGCGCGATATTAACACAGCGAATATTTGTTGACCGCGCTTCGTAATAGTTTCTAGAATCCGTAGACGAGAGCGCGCTAACACATTCGGCACGCTGGTTACAACACAACGCAGTCAAGTCTTTTGAGCTAAATAGATGTATAGAGCAATCGCCTCCGTCTGGTTTCTTTTGATCTGTGCGGCTGTCGCGCTTGGCGTTCAGAATTCGAACTGGATCAATTACAAATCGGCTGAAGGACGCTACTCGATTTCACTTCCCGCGCAGCCAAAGCTGAGTACGCAGGAATCCGCTACCGCCGATGGCCAAAAATTTCCGCAATACATGGCGACAGTCAGAGACCAGGACGCCATTTATCTGGTTGGGTATTTTGACCACGTGCCGGGAACAATTTTTGCCGCCGACCGGGCTCGCGACGGCATGGTGGCAGCGGTTAAGGGCACCCTCGTTAGCGAGCGCACCATTAGTCTCAGCGGTTATCCGGGCCGCGAACTAAAAGTAGCGGCGAAATCAGAGTCCACTGACTACATTATTCTGGCGAAATTCTGGGACACTGAAAATCGCGTGTATGTGCTCCAGGTTGTTTATCCCAAGTCGGACGAAGGCGAATCAATCAACACCAGAGCGGCACAGTATTTCGACTCGTTTCAGGTTCTGAAGTAGTAGTTGAGAAGCGTGAACATTGACGCCGTCATACGCGGCCATTACAATCGCGGCCGGCAACCGTCTCAAAAAATAATGCTTTCAGCCTTTAAATATTCGCGCAACACGCTGGCAATGCTCTTCGTGTTCGCCTGCGTGCTAACGGCGTCTGCGCAACAGCGTCCATTGTTGACGGAAGACGTTGACATCATTCCACCCGGAACGATGCGCATCGAAGCGGGAATTGATTTTCTGCAAGGCGCAAAATTTCCAGTTTCAGGATTGACCGGCGACCTGACCCGCGTGGGTGTGATTGGGATCAACTTTGGTTTGGCGCCCAATGTTGAATTTCAAATTGAAGGCGTGGCGCAAAATGTCTTAAGCATCAATTCTCGCGGCGCTTCCGCCATTCCCCTGTCATTGGCGCCGGGGGCTAATTCAACCAACGATACCGGTGACTTCATCCTCTGGGCCAAATTCAAGCTGCGCAGTGAAACCAAACACGGGCCATCACTCGGCTTCCGTTTTGGTGTTGGGCTACCAAATTCGAAGCAAGCTCGCGGGATTGGTTTGAATCAGACGAACGCATACGGCTCCATTCTGGTAGGGAAAAAGTTTGGCCGTGATGGCCGGCTGAATACCTTCGGCAATCTGGGCCTTGCCATCCTTACAGCACCGACCGAGTTGTTTTCTCAAAACGACGTGCTGACCTACGGTGCCGCCGGAATTTTTCGCTTGAACAAACAGTTCAGTATTGCCGGCGAGGTTAACGGACGGACCAACACGCGCCCCGGCAATGGACCAAAGGGCACGGAATCGCAATCGGAAGCGCGTTTGGGAATGCAGGTGCGCGCCTCCGGCTTGCGCTTTGATTTTGCGGCCATTAAAGGACTCACCAACTTCACACATAATTCCGGCGTAACGGTCGGCGTTACCTACGACACGCCTGCGATCTTTACTCCAGCCAAATAAAGAAATCAGTGATGAGTAATCAGAGATGAGCGATGGGCTAAGTCCTTGGCTCTCAGCTTACACTTAGAACCGTTTGCTCGTTATTATGACTTCCGGTTGGACGTCTGTTGCTTTGATTGTGGGATGTGGGTGAGAAATAAGGATGACGTTTCGTTCTACTCATGACTCATCACTCATTACTCATCACTGAATAGCATGTTTGATTGGTTAAGGCCCATCGGACGCTGGCTTGAGCGCTATGTCATCGCCCTGCCGATCTATTACGCGGCGCCCGCGATGATTCTGATTGGCGCGCTCGACTCGTCGTTGTTGTCGCTTCCCGAAATCAATGATTATCTGGTGGTGGGCAGATGCTTCAAGCAACCGAGCGCGGTTTTTTATTTTCCACTGTTTGCCGCGATTGGCTCAGTCCTCGGCTGCCTGTTGCTTTATAGCATCATGCGACGCGGTGGTCAGGCCTTGCTGCGACGGCGATTCAAACGTGAAAACATCGAGAAAGTTGAGCGCGCCTATGCTCGCTACGGTTTTCTGGCGATAGCCATCCCGGCTCTGCTGCCGCCACCAATGCCTTTCAAGATTTTTGTGGCAACCGCGGGCACGCTCGAGTATCCGCGTTGGAGGTTTTTGGTAACGGTGATGGTGGCGCGCGCGTTTCGTTATTACGTCGAAGGTATACTGGCGGTATTCTACGGTCGCCGCGTATTGTTGTTTCTGAGAGATAACGGTTTGGTGATCGTCATCATTTGCGGGGCAGTCGCAATTGTGTTCGTCATGATCTATGCGCTTGTTAATCGTCGCCAACCGGATCCGGCTAAAGCCGAAAAGAGCAGCAACGCAGCGGTGCCGAACACAAATGACAACGTGCTGCCGGAGTAGAAGATCGCTTAGTTCAAGTCACGCAAGAAGGGAACATTTTATTTGAAGCATCTCATTCACAAAATTAGCAAGGAGCTGGTCCGTCTTTCCGACTATTTCATCGCCCTTGGCCCGTTTGGACTGTTTGCTGTGGCGTTGCTCGATTCGGCTTTCGTGCCGCTGCCGAGCAGTGCCGATGCCTTGATGCTGTTGTTGTCGGGCGCGCACCCCCATTTGATGCCATTCTATGCGTTCCTGGCCACCGCTGGTTCGACAATAGGTTGCGTCATTCTCTATTACATCTCGCGTCGCGCCGGCGGGCGCGCGCTTAAGAAATTTTCCGAAGCGAAACAAAAAAGAGTAAAGGAGCTCATCGATCGTTATGACGTGCTGGCGGTGTTGGTGGCGTCGCTGTTGCCACCGCCGTTTCCTTTTAAGTTGTTTGTCATAACCGCCGGCGTTTTTCGTTTTAGCATGCTTCGCTTTACCCTGGCGATTATCGCGGGTCGCGCATTTCGCTTTTTGCTCGAAGGATACTTCGCGGTTCGTTATGGCTCGCAGGCAAAACAGATTCTAGCGAAATACTACCCGTGGATTGGCTTAGGTCTGGCGCTGGCGCTGATCGTTTTTTTCGTGGCGCGAAATCTGCTGAAGAAGAAAACAGAGAGCGTGGTGGAAAGTTTAGAAGTTTGACAAGAGCGGCAGCGGTTCGCCTGCGGAAACTGCTTTTTCGACGGGCATTGATTGATACCTGTGAGCGGCGCCGAGATTTTTCACGCCGCTGGCAGCAAGTCGCTCAAGCAAATGCAAAAAGATTTCGGCAGTAGCCAGAGCATCACTGCCCGCGCGATGTCGCTCGGGGATGGAAATAGAAAAATTCTCGGCCACCGTTTCCAGGCGATAATTAGTTAAACCCGGAATAGCTCGTCGCGACAGCGTCACTGTGCATAGATGAGGATTAACCATTCGCTGCCCCGGATAAACGCGCGAGATTTCATGGTTAATAAAATTCGTATCGAACGGAGCATTATGCGCAATCAATACGGCGTCGCCGACAAAGTCGAGCCAGCGCGGCACGACTTCAGCGAAAAGCGGCGCCTGCCTGACCATGTCGTTGTTGATTCCTGTTAGCGAGGCCACGAAGCGCGGAATGGGAATCTCCGGATTTACCAGGGTCAGGAAGTTGTCTACTATCTGTTTACCGCGAATGCGATATGCGCCAAGTTCGATAATGCGGTTAGGCGGCATCTTGGCGCCGGTCGCTTCAACATCGACAACGACGAAATCCAAGTCGTTGAGCAGGCGCGTTTCGCGATCATCCAACTCTAGTTCTACGGTGTTGCCCTCGATAATTTTGAAACGGCGATCATCCCTAATCAGGTCACCAACGAGCAAGCCTGCCAATTCGTCGTCAATGTGCGATACCTTGAAAACGACATCGACAATCTGCGAAGCGTTTGCACGGCCGCCGCAATCGCGAAGCAGCTCGATTGTTTCCTGAAGCAGAGTGGAATCGGATACCAGGTTGGAATAGGACGACATCGCCGCGGATTGTAGCACGCCTTTTGGTTTAGTCTGATGACTTTAAAACCTGAACAAGTGATCGAGAAGTTCCGGCAGACCGGCGCGCTCCTGGAAGGACACTTTCTGCTCACCAGTGGATTGCACAGCTCAGTCTATTTGCAATGCGCGCTAGTGCTTCAGTACCCGCGCACGGCAAAAGAGTTTGGCCAGGAGATCGCAGCTCATTTTCAGGGCTCAGACATTCAAACGGTGGCGTCGCCCGCAATTGGCGGAATTGTTATTGGTCACGAGGTGGCGCGCGCGCTCAACTCGCGCTTCATTTGGACAGAGCGCGCGAACGACAACATGATTTTGCGACGCGGTTTTTCCGTTTCTCCAGGCGAGAAGATTTTGGTGGTTGAGGATGTGGTGACAACCGGCGGATCAACGCGCGAAACGATTGCTGTTTTGCAGAGTTTAGGAGCCGACGTTCGCGGCGCTGCATCAATCATCGATCGCTCGTCTGGTTCGGCTGATGTGGGCGTACCGCGAATTGCGCTGGCAACGCTCGACGTTCCCGCAGTTGAGCCGGCTCTCTGCGAAGCTTGTAAACGAGGCGAGAAAGCAATCAAGCCGGGCAGCAGACGGCAGTAGGCAGCAGGCAGCAGGCAGGAGCAGCAGGCAAAAAGCGGAATACCAAATTCAAAATTTCAGATTCCAGATTCCAGATTTCAGAAACAAAAAACAAAGACCAAAGACCAAATAACCACTGACTACTGACCACGGACAACTCCCTCCCGATAAATGAATTTCAAGCTCACCATTCAATACGACGGCACAGACTTTCATGGTTGGCAAATGCAGGGTGAGCTGCGCTCTGTTCAGGGCGAGTTAACCCGGGCACTCTCGCGAATCGACGGCCGCGATGTGGTCGTCAATGGTTCTGGCCGCACCGACGCAGGCGTACATGCTGAAGGCCAGGTCGCCAACGTCCATCTCGAAAAACAGATAACTCCCGAAAAACTCCGTGCCGCGATCAATGGCAATACGGAAAAGGATGTTCGCGTCACGGAAGTGGAGATCGTTGCCGACGACTTTCATGCCCGGTATTCCGCGCGCGAAAAGACTTATGTTTACCGTGTCGTTAATGGGCCGGTGATCTCGCCGTTTTGGCTGCGCTATGCTCATCACGAAGCACGTTCACTTGATCTGCAGCGCATGCAAAGAAGTGCAATCTTGTTTTTGGGTGAGCACGATTGGAGCGCGTTTTCGTCGGCGCAATCCGATTCTGAAAGTAAGCGCCGCACAATCACCAGCGTCGCAATTTCGGAACGAACGAACGAACGCGCCCGCGCCAGAATCATTGAAATAAGAGTTGGCGCTGACGGCTTTCTTCGTTACATGGTTCGATCGATTGCCGGAACCCTCTTAGCCGTCGGCCGCGGCGAGATGGATGACCAGCTTGTGGCGCAGGCAATAGCTGGCGGCGACCGCTCGCTGGCTGCCGCGACGGCACCGGCTTGTGGGTTGACGCTGGTTTCAGTGCGATATGAGTAGGACTGAATATGCTTGCGGCTGAGCAGCCTTCCGTGCGGTAGGGCTTTGCCTTACCGTAGCGATTACGAATCCTTTTCGCCGAGGCTCAGCCTCGGCGAAGGAAAAGGATAGAGCGGCCGGAAAGGCTAAGCCTTTCCGCGCGGAAGGCGGCAAAGCCGCTACTAGAAGTTCATTGACACTCTCTACGCTTGCGGCAAGAATGTTCACATGCTTCCTGACTTCGCAGAAATCGTTAAGGCCGGCACGCGTGAAGCGCGATTGCTCGCGTCCATCAACTGGGACCACCTGCCGCGGCACGTGGCCATCATCATGGATGGCAACGGCCGCTGGGCTGCGCAACGAAGTCAGCCGCGCATCGCTGGTCATCGCGCCGGCGTTGAAGCTGTAAGGGCGGCGGTGGACACTGGCGCCCGGCTAGGCCTTGGCGCGCTGACGCTGTATGCCTTCTCAACTGAAAACTGGAAACGTCCGCGTTACGAGATTGACGCGCTGATGCGAATGTTGCGGCGTTATCTGCGGATCGAGCTGGACGAGATTGACAAGCAAAACATTCGCTTTCAAACCATAGGACGCACCGGCGCACTCGCGAAAAATGTTCGCAGCGAAATCGAAAAGGCGACCGAGCGCACGGCTAAGAACACTGGAATGATTTTGGCAGTGGCCTTGAACTATGGCGGCCGCGCTGAAATTGTCGATGCCACCCGCGCGGCTGTGCGGCGCTTATTGGATGAAGGAAACGCGCCCGACGAGTTAACCGAAGAACGCATCGCCAACGAGCTTTACACGCGCACGATGCCGGATTTGGATTTACTGGTGCGCACGAGCGGGGAACTGCGGATTTCAAATTTTCTGTTGTGGCAGGCTGCCTACAGCGAGATCTATGTTACCGAAACGCTCTGGCCTGATTTCCGCCGCGTGCATTTGCTGGAAGCAGTCGTTGACTACCAGCGGCGCGATCGGCGCTTTGGTGGATTAAAGCTCGTCGCGAATTCAAAGTAAGTGCCGCTTGCGACTTGACGAGCTCTGAAGATTTTCCATTTATCATTTTTCATTTGCCATTGGTGGATTCAAGTTTGAAGTGCAACAGGTATTAGCTAACAGAAATCGCGCACCGACGGCTGGCAACAAAACAGGAGCGCGCTCGATGCAGAACCGCGAGCGGTAGCGACCGGATGCTACCGTCGACGATGAAATAGAGCATTCGAGCGGCCTTCAACATTGAATGCTAGCATCCGGTCGCTACCGCTCGCGGTTCTGCAGTGGTTGCACTTCCAAAT
>DASQPM010000276.1:0-4502 GCA_035643935.1 Pyrinomonadaceae bacterium
CAGCCACGCCAACGCCAACTCCGCAGCCAAGATCCACGCCGGTCGATCGCATTGCGCCCACCCTCGGCGAGCCGCCGCCGGCACCCGTGCTGAAACCAAAGCCAACGCCGACACCTCCCGAGCCTGAGATCGACGAAGGCAGTACCATCGTGGTGAACACGGAGCTGGTCACTCTAAACGTCCGCGTTATCGATCGAAACAATCGCCCCATCGACAACGTGCGTGAAAATGACTTTCACGTTTTTGAAGACGGCGTGCTGCAGCCAATCGAGTCTTTCACGCGCGAGGAGATTCCGATCAGTTATGGACTCGCCGTCGATACCTCAGGCTCGTTACGGTCACAGTTGCAAGCCGTAATTGATGCCGGCAAGACCATTGTCAACAGCAACAAGTCAGGCGACGAAACTTTTCTGGTGCGCTTTATCAGCAGCGATAAAATTGAAACTGTTCAGGACTTCACGCCGAACAAAGATCTGCTGATGGACGGGCTCGACAGCCTTTACGTTGAAGGCGGCCAGACCGCGATCATCGATGCGGTTTATCTGAGCGCCGAGCGCGTCGCTGAATACAAAAAAGGCGACGACAACGACCGGCGGCGGCGGGCGTTAATCCTTATTACCGACGGTGAAGACCGCAACAGTTTCTATAAGGAGCCGCAACTCTTCCAGCGCTTACGCGAAGAAGACGTGCAGATATACGTGATCGGTTTCGTGAATGAGCTCGATAAAGACGCCGGGTTCATTCGCAAGAGCCCGCGCGATAAAGCCATCGCCCTGATCAATCGACTGGCAACGGAAACGGGTGGCCGCGCGTTTTACCCGCAGTCAATTTCCGAGTTGCCGCAGATTGCGGGCGAGATCGTGCGCGACCTGCGCACGCAATATGTGCTTGCCTACAATCCCACCAACAAATTGCGCGATGGATCTTTTCGCGCGATTAAAGTGGCAGTTGAGGACGCCTCAAGCCGCGATAAGCGAATCGCGCTGACGCGCAACGGACGTGTCGCACCAAAGGGAGAATCGGGAATAAGAAAGCCCCCAGCTACGCGGACAACGGCCAAGCCCGTCGGAACAAATAAAAGGCCTTAATTGCCCTAACGCCGTGTAGCGGCGAGATGTTTATAGGTTAAGCCCGACCCTCAAAACATTGAGCGGAACGGAATTTCGAAATTCCGTTCCGCTCGAAAGGTTTTGCTGTCGATCGTCGTCTATAAATATCTCGTGCCTCCGGCACGAAAGGCGTTGTAGACAGTTTTTCACACGAAACTCACTCGTTGTGGGGTCTTGCTGACACTTCTTTTACCAGGCCGATTAGTTGCCCAATCTGTGCCTCACGTCCCTGGCTCTTGCGCATCAACTCTTCAAGCATCAGCTCACTTTTTAGATTCACTTTGAAATCCTGCTCCGCCGCCAACCGATCTTTTTCGGCCGCGCGGTTTTGCGACATCATGATGATAGGCGCTTGCAGCGCTGCCGTCATCGAGAGCATCAGGTTGAGTAGGATGTAGGGATAGGGATCAAACTCCGCTCCGTTTTCACCGCGGCCGTAGTGAACCAGCACGAAGGTGTTGAAGCCCATCCAACCGACCAGGAACGACACGTAAATAATGATAAAGGTCCATGAACCTCCAAACGATGCCACCCTATCCGCGATGCGCTGACCAATTGTTGACCGCTCTTCCATCTCGACATTGATGTTTCGCGTCGCGCGTTGCGACACCAGCACATTCGTCTGGCGCATGCGCGCGCCGATTTCGCAGATCACATCAATTGCGATGTCGGGATGGTGCATTAGAAAGTCCTGAAAGTCGTCGCTGCTCAAGCGATGAAGGGTAGCGTCGACAATGGCGGTTGCATTGGTTGAGCGCGGCCCTCGATCTAAAACAGCAAGCTCGCCAAAAAATTCGCCGGGCTTCAATTCAGCCAGCGTCACAGGCTCAACATCTTCGTCCAGTACCCAGATACGCACGCTGCCCGATTCAATCACGTAAAGGGCATCCCCCTTGTCCTGTTCATTAAATATTGTTTCGTTCGCGCTGAATTTCACCTGGTCAACCTCTTGCGCCAGTTGACTCAACTCTTCCGGCGTAAGTCGTTTGAACAGTGGAACGCGCGAAAGACTTTCGGCTTCATCGCTGGGACGAATTTCAGTGGGCATCAATCAACATCCTCCTATTTTTGATCTCGACCCGCAAAAAATATTAAGAAGTAATGCGACTCAGAACATCCTCGTTCACCGCAAAGGGATCTGTTGGCGATTCATCCTTGCTCGCTTTCTCGACAATGGCAACCAGCTTCTCCAAGGCCTCACCCAATTCTTCGTCATTTGAGTTGATCTCAACACAAGCGGGTGAATCAAAAGGCGTTATTAAAAGATAGCGAGACACTTTTGTGTTGCTGAGCGGCTCAGAGGGTCCAAGGATGAGCAAATTATTATTCCACCTGGCATAACGATGAGCGGAACCTAATTGCCTCTCCCAGTGTAGCTCGCCGCTCTCCGTCAAGTTGCTTATTTGCGCTATAAGTCGCCGAAGCCGTTCGGTGATGTTTGTATCTCGGGCCATTTAGTCGCCTCCTGGTGTTTGACTTTATATCAAACCGCATTAGCTCACAATTCAAGCGACTTGGACTATAATGCGCGCGCTCTTAAACGCGTTGCCCGGGGCCTTAGAGAGGAACTGCCAATGCCTTGTGATCCCAATTTTCTCGCTGCCATCAGGATGTTTGACCACCTGAACGAAGATGATCGGCTGGCGCTGGCCAACGTTATCGATGAATTGAAAGTGCCCGAGGGGCACACACTGTTCCAGGCTGGCGATCCCGGCGATTCCCTGTTCATTGTCCAGTCAGGCCAGATCGAGCTGTTCATAAAAGACACGGCGGGTCAGAAGATTGTGCTGACCACCGCACAGTCAGGAGATATGTTTGGCGAACTGGCCATGCTCGATACCGGGCCGCGCACAGCGACCGCATTGGCCCTGGCTGACAGCGACGTGCTGGTGCTCGATCGCAGCGACCTGGTTTTACTCTTTCAGCGAAAACCGGAAGCAGCGCTGCACATGCTGGCGGCCTTGAGCGGCTTGACGCGGAAAGCTGACGAGCTGCTGCGCACGCGCGTCTCACGAAACGTCAATGAAGAAATGGAAGTACACTCGACAGTCCTACAAAGGATTGCCGACTGGCTGGCATGGTTTAGCGGCAGCATGCCCTTCCTGATTACCCATACTTTCTGGTTTATTATCTGGGTATCGCTCAACACTTTCATTCTTCGCGACCGCGCTTTCGATCCTTTTCCCTTTGGCTTGCTCACTATGATTGTCTCGCTGGAAGCAATCTTCCTCGCTTGCTTCGTACTTATCAGTCAGAACCGCCAGGCGGAAAAAGACAAGGTGCGCGCGGATATTGAATACGAGGTAAATATCAAGGCCGAGCTGGAGGTCGCTCACCTTCATGAGAAGACCGACCGTATTTACGAGAACATGATGGCACGATTCGAGAAAATGGATAAGAAGACGCAGCCTTAGGCTACGAAATCTTCGGGTCAAAAAGTAGTCGCATGAACAGCAAAGCAATGCAGGTCCCGGACCGCTGGGACCCAGAACCTCGTTGGCCGGCATTTATTGCAATCCTGGCGGTGGGCGGCTTGTATGCGGCGTTGCCACCTGCTCTGATTATCGGTCCGCCCTGGATGTTCCCCGCCATCGTTTTACTTCTCCTTATACCGACGGTCATTACGCACGGCACCGGCCATCACAAACTGAATCGGTTCTTTGGTTTCACTGTCAGCGTTGTGATAACTATTGGCATGATTGCTTCACTGGCGTTGCTTATCCACGCCTTGCCGTCTCACAAAGAATCGCCGACCGACCTGTTGCTTTCCGCTGCGTCGCTGTGGTTCACCAACATATTGGTTTTCGCGTTGTGGTACTGGCGGCTCGACGCCGGCGGCCCACACGGACGAGATGCTCGCTTTGGTCATCCGCAGGGCGCCTTTCTTTTTCCGCAGATGACCATGACTCCTGAAGAGAAATCGCAAGCTAACGGTCACGGCTGGACGCCAAATTTTGTGGACTATCTTTTTCTTGCTTTCAACTCCAGCACCGCCTTTTCGCCGACAGATGCACCGGTGATGGAACGCTGGGCAAAGATCTTGATGATGCTGCAGTCGCTGATTTCGTTAACTGTTTTGGTGCTGTTGGCCGCCCGGGCAGTGAATATTCTGTAGCGCGCTCTTTAATCACCACATCCTAAATTCAAAATAGCTCTATTCCACGCGCCTCTTCACATCGTCGCGAACATCGCGATTGCAGCCACGGCCATGATCACTGCGGTGGCCCAACCAAGCCATTTCAGTACCGGCGGATTGGTTCGATTGCCCATAATCTTTTTGTTACAGGTCAGCAAAACCACCAGCACGATTAATGGTGGCGCCAGGACTCCATTCAACACTGCCGCCCAAAACAGCATCTTCACCGCGTTGAAGCCTGCGTAGTTGAGAATCAA
>DASQPM010000277.1:0-2500 GCA_035643935.1 Pyrinomonadaceae bacterium
ACCCTCCACTCCTGCGACGTCCGCGCCTCAATTAAATCTACCACCCGAACCCCCGCCACGACCGTCCATTTGAGCCCGGCCGTTGAAATACCTAGAAAATGTCGACGAGCACTCTGCTACGGGTCTAGATTCAATTATGAAACGACAAGTCATTGTCCGTGGTGTGGCACTGGCGGCGGCTGTTTCGACTTGTTTTGCTGCACCGACTCCAGCCAGGCAGGTAAAGACAGCACAGAGAGAGAAAGCGGTCGTCGCTTTGGAGAAAGTCGCCACAGAAGCGTTCAAGAACAAGCAGGTGGAGACGTTTAAAAAATATTTGGCGCCGGAGTTCGTTGGACTTGACGCGGGAGGCTTCAAAAATGTCGATGCCGAACTTGCGGATGTTCCAAAATACGATGTGCGTGACAACTCCTTTGCGGATATGAGAGTAGCATTCCCGAGTGCGAACATGGCAGTGGTTACCTACCAAGTGACGACGCAAGCCACGCACAACGGACAGGACACATCGGGCACCTATAACGTGGCAAGTGTGTGGACAAAGCGGGAACGCAAATGGCGTCTTGTCTTTCACACGTTTATGAAGAGCCAGTAGTATTGCCAACTCTGTGCGATCGTTATGTCCAATTTGAGACAACGGATGTTTCCTGCCGCCGCTGTTGCGGCGGGGATTCTACAAACAGTGTTGTCCGCTCAGTCCGCTACACCAACCATGAAAGCGGTTGTCATTCATGAGTATGGCGGACCGGAGGTCTTAAAGTACGAGGATGTCGCGCGACCAGAACCCCAGGATAATCAGCTGCTCATAAGGGTCATAGCGGCCGGCGTGAATCCAGTTGATGGCATGATCCGGTCGGGGCTGTTCGGTAAAGACGGAAGTCGCGCGTTCCCCATCATTCTCGGTGGGGACGTCGCCGGCGTGGTTGAAAAAATTGGAAGCAAGGTCACGAAGTTCAAAGCAGGCGATCCTGTGTTCGCGTACGTCAGCTTGGACGATAGCGGCGGCTATGCGCAATACGCATTGGTCAAAGAAGGCGAAGCAGCACCCAAACCGAAAGCACTGACGTACGTTGAGGCGGCAGCAGTGCCCATTGTCGCACTGACAGCCTGGCAGGCGTTGATCGACAGCGCCAAGTTAAGTGCCGGCCAGACCGTGCTCATTCACGGTGGATCAGGTGGCGTCGGGAGCTTTGCCATTCAAATTGCCAAGGCGCGCGGTGCAAAGGTGATTGCCACGGCATCGACCGCGAATCAGGATCTGCTGAAAGAACTTGGGGCCGATGTAGCGATCGATTACACGAAACAAAAATTCGAAGACGTTGCGAAGGACGTTGATGTGGTACTCGACTCGGTGGGTAAGGATACGCTGGCGCGCTCGTACGGCGTGATAAAGAAAGGCGGATTCATTGTATCGATCGTTGCGCGGCTGGACCAGACTGAACTCGGCAAACATGGTATTCACGGCGCTGCACTGAGTGTGGACCCAAATTCACAAGAACTCGCCGAGATCGGCAAATTGATAGACCAGGGGAAAATCAAAGTGATCGTCTCTCAAACGTTTCCGCTTTCCGAAGCAAAGACAGCGCAGTCGCAAGTCGCGACTGGTCACACACGCGGAAAAATCGTTCTCAAAGTCGCAGAGGAGCCGAAGTAGCGGCCCATCCATGTTGGCGCTGTCATGTTGAGCGAAGCGAAACATCTCAGTCTGTTCGCGTGGTGATCGAACCAGAAGTGATCAGAGATTCTTCGCTTCGCTCAGAATGACACTGTAAGATGGCTTCCGATGTAATGGAGCAATGAACTGGGACGCGATCAGCGCAATCTCGCAGTTAATCGGCTCCATCGCCGTAGTTTTGTCGGTGTTATATCTGGCGTTGCAAGTACACCGGAGCACGCGTGTGGCAAAGCTGGCCACGCAAGACGCCGCTGCCGCCGCCCTGCGCGATGTGACCAAACCTTTGATGGAGAATGCCGAACTGGAGCGCATCTGGCGCGTCGGCCTCGAAGATATCGGCGCGCTATCAATCGAAGAGCGTGCGCGCTTTTTTCATGCGGCCTACCAGTTCTTGAAGGCGTTCGAGACAATCCATTTTCATTATGTTTATGGATTGATGGACAGGCAGCTTTTCGAAGGCTGGCATGGTCTTCTGCGGCATTACATCCTCGCGCCTGGCATGGCTCATTACTGGAAACTTCGGCCTGAAGTTTTCTCCGAACGCTTTCGAAATTTTGTCAACTCGCTCGAGCCACCGGCGGATCAACGCACAGTGGGAACGCTTTCCAAAGAAGAGCGAAGCTAAGGGTGAGTCGCTAGCGTGGCCTTGAGGCAACGCTGTGTCAGATTAAAAGCGATGCGACGCCGCATCGCACTCCAACTCCGAAAGCTTCGCGAGTCCAGCACTGCGTCTAAAATTCGAAGAGACGTGCCACTTTCCGCGCAAGCTTTGGGAGGGCACACGGCCTGCCTGTCGTGTGCTTGCGTCTTCACGCCGCTTTCACTCAG
>DASQPM010000278.1:0-10884 GCA_035643935.1 Pyrinomonadaceae bacterium
ATATCTTCGCCCACCGATCCTCTCTCCTTTGGTTCCGGCGATTGCAAACCACCGCGCTGTCCAAACAACATCGGCATCGCCGCGACAAAAAGAAGTATGCCACCACTGATTGAAAACGCATGGACCGTCACACCGAGATACGAAAGCACGGCGCGTCCGGCAACCAGGAAAAATAAAGCTACGCCAAAAGCGATCAGCACGGCGCGCGCGAGTATTTTGCGCCGGCGGGCTGGCTGTTCATCCTTGGTCAGCGCGACGTAGATAGGCACCACGCCCGGCGGATCAACTACCACCAGCAGCGTAACAAATGCCGCCAGTCCGAATCTCATGAGTTCCTGATCCATGTGGGACACAATAGTACAGAACCCCGGTCCGCGCTGAAAACAAACAAAAGCGCAGCAGCGGCTTCGCCGCCTTCCGTGCGGAAAGCCAATGGCTTTCCGACTAACGCTTCCGGTTTTTTGGAGGCTATGCCTGAGACATTAGGCGTAGCCTTCGCTATCAACACGCTGACGGAAAGGCAGAGCCTTTCCGCACGGAAAGCGTCCAACGCGGCTAAGTTCCTCCAGAACGAGGATCAGGTGAACTCTGGGCTCCACCTGCTTACGCAGGTGGTTCTGACACGCCCTCCCTAATGGAACGGCTACAGCCCGCTATTTCCCGATGCAAAATATATCCTGCATTTGACATATGGGGAGTGTTCGGGTAAGGTGGGTGTCGAACCGAGTTCAGCTTACTCCGCTCTCAGCTCCTCTGGCACTTTCCAGATCACCTGATAAATTTAACAAGCTCAAGTTCAAGAAGTTCCAAAGTGTCTATCTATCAGTCTGAGGCGGTCCGCCGGAAATGAATAGAGTCACTTGCCGCGATCGGCAAACTGACTCTCAAATCTGTCGCCCCCAACGAAAATGCATCGGCTGGATTCAGTGGCTTCTGTTCCCAAAAGGGAAAAGGTAAAAAGAAAAATGTCTACAAAACTTTATGTTGGTAACCTCGCGTTTGAAACGTCGAGCAACGACCTCGAAACACTGTTCGCGAAAGCGGGCACGGTCCAAAGCGTCTCTTTGATCGAAGATCGCGAAACCGGTCGCTCACGCGGCTTCGGCTTCGTCGAGATGCAGACCAAGGAAGAAGGCGACGCAGCGATTGCGCAGTTTAACGGTACAGAATTGGCCGGGCGCACGCTGAAGGTCAACGAAGCCAAGCCCCGCGAAAATCGCAACGGCGGTGGTGGCGGTGGCTTCGGCGGTGGTTCGCGTTACTAATTAGCAGGTTTACTGCTTCTCACGGCCTCCGGCGGATTTTTGCCGGGGGCTTTTTTTTGCTACATACCCTGAGCCAAGCTGACCGCTAAGCGTACGTAGTGATAAAATCAAGTGATTAAATAAGGCATTGGCTGGTCGCTTTCCGTGGGCACGCTTCTTGCCCGCTTAACAATGAATCGAGATTCGAAAGGGGAACTGAATGAGTACTACTCTTGCATTCCAGAAGATGAAGCGGACGGTGGCGATAGTTGCGATGTTGTTGACGTTTGTCTTCTTAATAGAGCCGGTCTTGTCAATACAGCCGATTGTCTCGGCTGCCTCGGCTCAAACAAGAACCAGACGCCGGGTTCGTCGTCACCGGACTTTTTGGCAGAAACATCGTGACAAACTAACAGTTGCCGGAACGACAGTCGCAGGCGCCGGCATCGGCGGTCTTGCTGGTGGAAAGAAAGGCGCCCTAATCGGCGCTGGCGTGGGCGCAGGCAGCGGCGCACTCTATACTTACAAAATACGGAGACGACGACATCGCCGCCGCTATTAACCAGCGATGTTCATTTTTTGGTGAAGGGCGTTTGCGCCAGCGCAGACGCCTTTTTTGTGTTCAAAGCTGCGACCAATTCTTTGCAAAAGGGTGATCTTTGAATGCGTTTTCCTCAATGTCTGGTCGATTTCCAATAGTGGCTCGCCGCCTCAAGTCTGCCTCAAGAATTTCTCAAGCCCCTATATATAAAGTGCGAAGCGTGGATTATTGCTTGGCACTTTCTGATTAACCTTTTGTGGCACGGCCGTCCGGCGCGTCCGTGTCACCTTTTTTTTCGCCGCTCCAAAGGAGTTGGTCACAAATGAAATCGAATGCGAAACGAAATCAAGCTACCTGGCGCGTTAATACAATGAATAGAAACAACAAAAAGGCCCAGGCAGCTTCGCTATTTTCCAAACTTATTTCCTGTCGCGCGCTGAATTCCTTTGGCGTGTTGATTACTTTGGTTTTCGTTCTGGCTTTGTTAAGCGTTGCCTTTGTTGCGTTGCCCAGCGTGCACGCTTCAAACCCGACTTCGGGAACGATATCAACGACTTCATCGCCAATTACCTGGCAGGGTACGGCCGTGGCTGGCGGCGCGACGGGCGACCTTGTCGGTGGGTTGGTTACTTCAGAGGATATGTGTGTTGAGGGCGTCACCTGCGACACATTCATACTAACAATAGCAGGCACGCCCGCTGACTGGGTGACGGCAAACAAACAAGTGCACGTTCATCTGGGCTGGACGGTACCGGCGCAGGATTTCGATCTTTACATTCACAAAGGCGACCTGAATGGACCAGTCGTCGCGAATTCCGGTAATGGCGTAACGAATGGCGTCCTGTTAAAAGAGGACGCTGACCTCAATCCGGCCAAGTCAAACATCGGCACCGGTACGTTTGCGGTGCACGTTGTCTATTGGACCGCGACAGCAGCAGATCAGTACGTGGCTACGGCCAGCGTCGAGAGCGTTCCCGCGCCACCATCGCCAACGCCCACTCCAACACCATCCACTGAACCCGCAGGCACACCCAGGTTCTACAACTACCTGACACCTCCGGGAGTTGCCGACGCCGCCGGCGAGCCGTCGATCGGTATCAACTGGAATAGCGAACAAGTCAATGGTGGCATACCCAACGGCGGTACGGTGACTTACTTTGGCGGCTTTCTTTCGTACATGTTGCGCGCAACCTTCAACGACACAACTTTCCCTGCGAAGATCACCTGGGAAAAAGCGCCGTTGACGGTTTCGACTGCGCCACGCGTTTACGGCGACCCGATTCTCTTTACCGATCCGCATACCGGACGCACGTTTGTGTCGCAGGAGTTGGGCCAAACACCTGGCGGCTCTACTGCGGAATTTACCGACGATGATGGCCGCAATTTTACGCCGAGCGAAGGCTCAGGCGCCCCTTCGGGAATCGACCACCAGACAATTGGTGGTGGTCCATATCATGCGCCGTTGCCGACCGGAGTAAATCCACTCTATCCCAACGGTGTTTGGTATTGTTCGCAATCGATCGCCGATGCAGTTTGTTCGATCAGTCTTGATGGCGGCAGGACGTTTGGTCCGGCGGTGCCAATGTATTCACTAGCCGACTGTGGCGGATTGCACGGACACATCAAGATTGGTCCCGACGGTACCGCATATGTTCCCAACAGATCCTGCCACGGTGACCCAACAACGCTGGTGCACGCGGGGGGCAAGCCGGCGCTGATCGTCTCTGAAGACAACGGCATAACCTGGCAGATTCGCTCGCTCGAGCAGGCAACTACCAAGCCGGATCGCGATCCGTCAGTCGCGGTCGGCTCTGATGGCACGGTTTATTTCGCGTACCAGGCTGGCGACGGCCATTCGCGTGTCGCCGTTTCTCACGACAAAGGATTGAGCTGGGGCGACGATCAGGATCTGGGGGCGCAGCTAGGAATTAACAATAGTCTTTTCCATGCAGCCGTTTCTGGTGATGGCAATCGCGCGGCGGTTGCGTTCTTCGGCACGACTACGAGTGGTGCGGACTATGACCAACCCGGTTTTGCTGGTGTCTGGTATCTGTATATCTCAACTACTTTCGATGGCGGCAAGACCTGGTGGACGCAGAATGCCACGCGCAATGATCCGATTCAGCGTGGGCCGGTATGCGGCTCAGCTAATCCTTTTTGTCGCAACCTGCTCGACTTCTTTGGCGCCGAAATCGACAAAGAGGGTCGGGTGCTCGTTGGTTACGATGATGGTTGCGTTAGCAATGCCTGCATCACGGGAACCCGATCCTACGGGCTACCGGCAGGCAACGATTACACTGCCAAGGCTGTAATTGCGAGACAGACCGGCGGCAAGCGGATGTTCGCGGCTTACGATCCGCCTGCTGGTCCAGTTGCCGAACCCCCGGCACGGCCACTGCCGCCGGCAGCAGGCATGTCTTGCGATGGCAATGTTGCTATCGACTCGACCGGCGACGTCTACAATCCGGTCTTGCCGGCGGTTGGCGGCGCGGATCAACTAGACATCAGCAAGATCTCTTTTGCTCTCAGTCCAGATAAGCAGTCGCTCGTAACCTCGCTCACAGTGAAAGATTTTTCCACGACGCCTCCGGCAGGAACGCTGGGCGCCAATTACCAAGTCATCTGGACGCGTGCGCAGAAGAACGCTGACGGGACTACCACGACCAAGGGCTTCTCCACACGTGTGGCGACTGACATCACGGGAAGCGTGACCTACAGTTATGGCGAATTCGACCAGGCAGGAAACGCCTTCGTCGGCACCGCTACTACCGCTACCGGCACGTACACAACCGGACCAAATGGAACGCTAACCGTAAGCGTGCCGCTCAGCGCTTTAGGCAATCCAACCATTCCAGTGACCACTGCCGATGCATTGCCGGCCGTGATCGAGCCATATGCGCTGGTGTTCGCCACCGAGAAGGCGGTTTACTTCGTGACGCCAGTTGAGCGTGCACCTGATTACGGTTTTGCTGGTGCTAACTGGGCCGTCTGCGTGCCGCCACCTCCGCCGACGACCGAGTGTCTCGACGATAGCGATTCACGCATTAGCTATTCCGATGGTTGGCATTTGGTCAATGCTGCAAACGCCAGCGGCGGACACTTCCGCTTCCATACCGGCAAGTCTCCCGATCATTCGGCAAGCCTGACCTTTAACGTGGCAGCGGGCAAGACAGGCAAGCTGACCTACTACTACGGCACCAGCACCAAGGGCGGCACTGCTGATGTAGTGCTCGACGGAGCGACACGCTCGGTCAGTTATAGCGGCACGTCTGGTGGCATCAAGGATCCGGTATTTGGATCGAAGATTGAATTTGCCAACCTGGCGCCGGGAACGCACACGCTGGTGATTAAGAACATGAGCGACGCAGTCTATGTCGATGGCTTCTGTTTGGAGAGCTCCAGTTCAAACAGCCAACCGGCATCAGGCCCTGGCGCAACAACCAGCAGCAGCAACAACCTAAGCGCCGGCCAGCAACTGCTGAGCAGCCTGCCCATAGGAACAAACGCAACCGCAATCTCGTTGGTTGCGGTATCAACCGAGAACCTGCCGATCAAACTGGCGCTGATCAGTCCATCGGGAGTAGCGCTTCAAACGGCTGACAGTGTGAATGGCGTGGCAGTAATCAACGCCCCGATAACTCAAGCCGGAACCTACATAGTCAAGACGATAAACTTGAGTCTTGGACCAGTGCAGGTATGGACCGTGGCGACGCCCACGGTTAAGCGATAGCAACGAATCGGCATACGGCTTTGTCGGGAGCCGCATGTCGCTAAAGGATTCAGCGCAGTCAGTGGCGAAGGATCGTCATCGACTGCGCTGAATTCTTTTGTTAATCCTGCGCGATTTTGCATTCAAATAGGCACAAACCAATTATGGAATTTGTGTGTTGCAAAACTGCCGCCAATGTTACGCAGTTTCAATTGTTACGTAACTATTACCTCCAGCCCGACAGTTTGAGATTAGGATGAGCCTTCCGCCATTTAACGAAAGTCAGTGATTCCTTCACTGCGCAGCGGGAGGTGAACGTGAAGGTCCTATTAGTCAATCCGGAGTTTCCTGATACCTACTGGAGTTTTCGCCATGCATTGCCCTTTGAACGCAAGCGATGCGCATTTCCACCGCTGGGGCTGCTGACTGTGTCGGCGCTGTTGCCGAAGCCGTGGGAACGCCGCCTGGTCGATTTGAATGTGCGCGCGCTCAAAGCTTCTGATATTCAATGGGCGGACATGGTTTTTGTTACGGGCATGCTGGTGCAGAAAGAATCGGTGCATGCAGTCGTGCGTCGTTGTAAAGCGTTGGGAAAACGCGTTGCGCTTGGTGGTCCCTATGTGACTACCACAATTGAAGATCTGCCCGACGTTGATCACATTTTTCTTGGCGAAGCTGAAACAACTCTGCCTCAGTTCATTGAAGACCTGGAGAAGGGAAATGCCAGGAGTTCGTATCAGGCGGCCGAACGGCCACCGCTTTCGATCACTCCGGTTGCTGACTTTCATCTCGCGGATCTCAAACGCTACAGCTCGATGTCTGTGCAATATTCACGCGGCTGCCCCTTCAATTGCGAGTTCTGCGACATCATCGAAATTTACGGGCGCGTTCCGCGCACAAAAAGCAATCAACAGATAATTGCCGAGCTTGATGCGCTCTTGCAGCTTGGTTGGCGCGGTACTGTGTTCATCGTTGACGACAACTTTATCGGTAACAAGAAAAATGTCAGGCGTCTTCTACCTGATTTGGTGGCCTGGCAGGAAAAGAACGGACATCCGTTCGAACTGTTGACAGAAGCAAGCGTCAATCTCGCCGACGACAATGAGCTGCTCAGCAATATGCAACGCGCCGGTTTCACGCGCGTGTTTCTGGGAATTGAAACGCCCGCGGAAGCAAGTCTGAAAGAAGCGCAGAAATCTCAGAACCGCGGGAACCTGCTTGAGTCAGTCAGGAAGATTCAAAATCACGGGATGGAAGTAATGGCGGGTTTCATCGTGGGTTTTGATAACGATCCGGACGACATCTTTGAACGCCAAATCAATTTCATTCGCGAGAGCGCCATTCCACTGGCCATGGTTGGATTGCTCACCGCGCTGCCCGACACCCAGCTTTGGCGCCGGTTGGAAAAAGAGGGACGCCTGCTTGGCGAAAGCACAGGCAACAACACCAATTGCTCCCTAAACTTTGTACCGAAAATGGATGCGGCGCGCCTCATTTCGGGTTATCAATCGATAATGCGCACCATTTACAACCCAAAAGAGTATTACCAGCGCGCGCTTGATTCGTTGAAACGAACGCCTGTGCCCAGTTGGGATCCAAAACAGGTTCACCTTATTCGAGACCTCGCGTCGTTTATGCGGCTCACCTTTAAGTTAGGCGTCCTGGATCGCGAGCGCAGAGAATTCTGGCGCTTTTTGGCCACCGCAATAGCGAAAAATCGCGCACAGTTCGCCGCCTCGATGCGGCTGGCGGCTATGGGCTATCACTTTCGGAAGTTGAATGAAGCGTACACTGAATGAATAACGTTTCGGCAACGCGGGCCGTTTTTGCTTGATATCTCTTATGATCTCTACAAGGCACGACAGTTGCTCGCTACCGAGCATAGGAGAGTTTTATGAAAACAAATCGTACACAGAGATGGATAGGCGCGGGAATGTTTGCGTTCCTGATGTTGTTTGCCGGCGCCGGTCTTAACCTGACGGCGCAGGCCCAGGATGATCGCTACCGTAATCAATATCCGCAAGATGACCGCTACCGAAATCAAAATCGCCGCGGGCGTAACTGGGATAACTATGGCAACTATGGCGGCTCGTTTGATTTGCGTCAGACAGCGCTGAACGCGGGCTACAACGAGGGGCTGAAGGACGGTACCACGGCCCGGCAGAAGAACAGGTATTCCGACTTCCAAAACCAGAGCGCTTACCGGAAAGCCACGAAGGATTACAGTTCAAGATTGGGTGATCGGGAATTGTATCGCCGCTATTTTCGTGAGGCTTACCAAACCGGATTCAACGATGGCTTAAACCCGCAAGGCTTCGGCTACGACAACAATCGCAACCGCGCTTGGAACCGCAACGATAATAGAGATTGGAACAATGATCCGAATCGCCACGGCCGCAACTGGGGTGGCTACGACAACTACGGCGGTTCTAATGACCTGCGCCAAACGGCTCTAAACGCCGGCTACAACGAAGGCATCAAGGAAGGCCGTAATGATCGTAACCGGAATCGCAATAACGACTTTCGCAACAATCGCGCCTACCAGAACGCCACGACTGACTACAACTCAAGGCTCGGAGATCGCGGCCTGTATCAACGTTACTATCGTGCGGGCTATGAGAATGGATATTACGACGGGCTGAACGGAAACTAGGATTACAATCGGGAACTGATCACTAAAGCACGGATCTACGGGAGAGTAACTGGCTGAGTTTAAGGCTGGGTTCTTGCGGGATCCGTGTTGAGTCTTAGAGTGGTGATCTTTAGAGGGAAGCGCTCTCTTCTTGTGCGGCCATCTTCTTGACCTTCTTTAATTCCGGACCCTTGACCCCAAAGAAGGTGGCCATCTGCAAAATCTGCTTTGGATCCACGAAGTCTTTCCGGTCAGAGCAAAATTTCTCCAATGCCGGATCAAACTCCCGACAAGTCATGGTCTTTGGAAGTGGTAGTCCAAGAAAACAAGTGCCGTCTTCCCGGAATTGCAAACAGAATTCACAAACTCTCAATACTCACTTCTTTCATGAAGGATGATCACCGGCTTAAATGCCGACGCAGTTTCCTTTTTTAGTGGCCGACTGGTATTCGTTGAAAACGGGCCTTGCCTTCCGGATCCTGCCACGAAATGTCGAGCACGTAAGGCCTGACCGCGCCGGCTACCACTCTCAGTCGCTGCAATTGATCGTGAGCGGCGGCAACTATTTTCCCGTTAATCCAGGTCTTGTGAGAGAGAACGACGTTCTCTTTTGGCCGCACCTGACTGAGTGCCTCGAACTTGATATGAGCTTGCGAAGGGCCGCCGCCCGGAGTTTCCTCGTCTTTCAAGAAAACTGTCAAAACCTCGACACCCTTAAGTGCGTGGTCGGTGGCGTTGGTCAACTCCAAAAGAACATCCGACTCAGTCCCAACAAATCTAATTGTAAAAGGTTTTTCAGCGGTGCCAATCATTTTTTCTTCTTTCTGGTTTGTCGATTCTTGTCGCCCTTCTTCCCATCCGCCAGCGCGAGCACCTCACCCGTTTGACACTTAAGCGCGTCACAAAGTTTTTCGAGCGTGTCGAAATTGATCCCGAGAGCCTTGCCCTTTTTCAGACGCCAAAGCGTGGTATGACTAATACCCGTTTCTTTGGCGAGCCAATAAAAGGTCTTCCCGTGACCACCCAGCAACTCGTTCACTCTGATCTCAATCATGATGTTGTCCTCGCATGAATGAAAACATATTTACCACATATGAAAGATATTGTCCATACGAGATATATTCCACAGTTGACACATATAGCTCGATGCCGTAAGCTTTACAGGAATCGAGTCCGCTTGCTCCTTTCTCAGCTTCTCTGGAATTTCCCAGACCACCTGAATTCACAGCCCAAACAATCCGAGGATCGGTGATTAATCTTTATATCAAAGAGCGCCAGGCCGGCGATGTGACTGTGTTGGATCTAAAAGGCAGAGTCCGAGTCGGTGGCGCCACGGTGGCTTTGCATAAGTCGTTTCGGTCGTTGGTTCAGGAAGATAAGCTCCTGATTCTCTTGAATCTTGCGGGCGTTACGCACATCGATTCGAGCGGGCTTGGTGAACTTATTTCGAGTCACATCACGGTGTTCAATAAAGGTGGTGAGATCAAGCTGGTGCATTTGACAGAGACGCTTCGTGAATTGATGACGGTGACGAAACTGCTCACCATATTCGATGTTTATGAAAACGAAGCAGACGCGCTGCTCAGCTTTCGCAGCCATGTGTCGAGGGTCAAGGAATCCAAGCTCTTTTTTGTTTAGGACAGAGGCATCTTATGAGAATTGTCCTGGCAATCACGGTGCTTGAAAGTTTGGCCATCACTTCATGGTTTGTGCTGCAGCGTTTCAGAAATGAGTATTCAAAGAGGCCGGCCGCGACAGCAATGATTCCGATCTTCAGTAGTGTGCCGGCGAAACCGAGCATGTCTGCGTCGCTTGACGCTTCGCGCTGGAGCTTTATCAATGGCTGGAAGGTGGCAGCCCAGGCTGACGATCGCAGCCTTACGCTCGGCACGGTTGCTGAGAATTTCGGGTCCGCCTCCGCACGGCGATCTTTCGCACGCAGGTCTCATCAGCGCAGTTTTAAGGCGTGGTCGCAGCAGAGACACGACTAAAGCAGTTTCAGGAATTCGCAGGGCATCGAGGTAACCAAATGAGCTACGCAGCAAAAAATCTAAAAAACGTAGTGGGATCGATTGCCGGCCTGGTGGTGGTGGCCGCTATCGCGATCTGGCAGTTTTACGCATACGTCACTTTCAAAGATGCCAACGGACTGCTGAACGTCGAGGGCGGAACGATGCACTTGTTGTTGGCGATCGTGATGGCTGTGTTTGCGTGTCTGATGGCCTTTCTGGTGTTCTCAATTTTTCTGCGCCACGACACCGATGACGATTTACACATTACGTTCGCGCCCACCCCGGCGCATTTATCGCACAAGGCGGATTTGCAGTGAGCACTTTGTTTGCAATGCAGCGCGCCAATGGCGACTGGTTTGCGCTGGACGATCATGGACGCTTTCGCGTGCCTGTTTTTCATGACAGCGGCGCTGCGATGGTCGCGCGTTCGCGCGAAACGGGCATGGAATGCTTCAGGCCCGTGTTACTTGATGAAATAGCCTTCAAAAATCTGACGACAACGGATGGCGGGAAAGCTTGTTTTTGGCTGGTTGAGGATCCGTTAATGAAACTAAACCGCGGACAAGCGCTGGACATCCCAGAACTGGCGCGGGTTATGCGGAACGGTAATTCAACTGCCAAGTAAAGAGACTTGGCTCAAATGATTTCTTCATGCGATCACTGTGGGAGGATTTTACCCTTCTGGAAGATACGTTGTTCGAACTGCAAAAAGTCGGCAATGAACTGGCTGCAGCTGGTGGTGATGG
>DASQPM010000279.1:0-3125 GCA_035643935.1 Pyrinomonadaceae bacterium
GTTCGTTGTCGTCTGACGTTGCACATCGAACGCGTAACGCTCATTCCCCTGCGGTAACGCCCAAATTCCAATGTCAGTCCGACCTTTCGGCGCATATTCGTCGCGCACAAACTTTGCAAAAGTCACGTATGCCGGCAGCACCTGATCGCGAATAGCAGCAAGGACATCAGCTCGCAGACGATCGCGCTCGGCCTGGGAGAACTCCTTGGGAAAGTTGTTTGTCGGTTGCGCGAAGGGACTCTCCTCGGCCTTTTGTTTAGCGATCTCCTCAGCCTGTTCCGCCACCTGCACGAGTAAAATTTGCGGCGGCATCAAACCGTCCCGCATCCCTTTGCGCATTTGAATCATGGTCTCGTCGAAGGCGCGCGGTAATTGCTTCAACCGCGCAATATAGTCTTCATAATCTTTGACGGTTGAGAACGACAGCGACGTGACGAATTGCGGAGTGTCAATGTGTATGCCGCCAAACTGGCTTACCGGCATTTCCCATTCTTTGAACTTCGCGGCTTCGAGACGTTGGCGCAGGTCACGCACCATCAGATCGCGATTGAGTTGTTCCTGCTCAGGGAAGCCGGTGGCGTCGATCGCTTCGAATTGTTGTAGAAAAATCCGAGTCTGGCGCAGATCTTTATCGATCGCTGCCTGTGAGAAATCGCTGAGCTTGTCGTTGTAACGCTTGTCGCCGATGATCGAGGCAAGCTCCGGACTGGTGCGCAGCGTGTATTCCCACTGCTCGTTCAGAAGATCGTGCAGTTTCTTGAGGCGCTGTTCGACAGATTGTGTGCGCATTGTGCCTCTCGACTTTGGTTGAGCTACGACTGCGCCGGCGATAGCACAGAGAATGATGGACAGCATAAAAAAACGTAAGACAATGATCATGTAAAGCCTCCGAATTCCTGGTTCCCCTGCAAAATTGTGCACACGGCTCGAGTAACAGTGCAGGTCATGAGTACTTTTTCAAAATCCGCCGCACCGTATTGATGTTCCTAAAGGTGACCTTCGTTCCCAAAGTTCTTTCCAGGATTGGACCGGAAATCTTTGAGTCGCTGAAGCTTGTGTGCAACAACCAGTAAACTTCGCGCCCAGTCACCTTTAGATCGTCAACGTCGGTTGCAAGCGACTCCACTTTTTGTGAAACCGCTTTAGCGAGACTGTCTGCGATGAAGCCGACATAAAGAGTGTTGCCCGGGCGATTCAATTCAATTTCACTAAAAGGCCGGTGTTTGGCAATGCGCTCAAGTTCTTCCAGCGTTCTTACCAAAGTTGCCACTTCATAACCCAGGACTTGGTGCAAATGTTTTTCAATCCGACGCTGCAACGCGTTCGTATCTTTGGATTTTGCGTCAAATATTACGTTGCCGCTGGCAATAAAGGTTTCGACATTGGCGAAACCTAATGCCTCGAAAAACTGGCGCAATTGATCCATCTTGACGACGTGGCCGCCGACGTTGATGGCGCGTAAGAAAGCTATGAATTTTGGCATAGAGTTACGACGATGAATTTGTCCGGTAAGCATGATACCAGCCTTTCGGTGACATGAGGTCATAGATGACCTCATGCCACCAAGGCCTATGTGACTCGACAATGATCTGGCAACGAATCCAAATTGCATCGGTACTCAGAATGGATGTAAGTTGGCCCACATGCCTGCTGCAGGATAAGATTTCGCCCATGACCAACCAATCAGTCGCTATCGAAAAGTTTCGCGCCTTGCATGCGTCAGGTTGTTTCGTGCTTCCGAACCCATGGGACGCAGGCACAGCCGTCTATCTTCAACATCTTGGTTTTGAGGCGGTCGCCACCACTTCTGCGGGCTTGGCATTCTCGCGCGCGTTGCCTGATTCAGTTTCCGCGGTTCCTGTCGATCTCGTGCTCGCGCATGTGCGCGAAGTTGTCGAGGCGACAACGCTGCCCGTGAATGCAGACTTTCAAAATTGCTACGCCGATGATCCTGAAGGCGTCGCGACAAACATCGCGCGCTGCATTGCAACCGGAGTCGCCGGGTTGTCGATCGAAGATGCGACCGGCAATAACTCTGCGCCGCTTTACGATTTCGCTTTGGCGGTCGAGCGCGTCAAGACAGCGCGGGCGGCGATCGATGGTTCGGGAATTCCGGTCGTGCTTACGGCGCGTTGTGAAGCCTGGCTGGTTGGCGATCCCGATCCCTTGCGCACCTCGCTTGAGCGTCTCGTCGCATTTGCGGCTGCCGGCGCTGATTGTCTCTACGCCCCGGGCGTCACCAGGCCGGATGAAATAGCGGCAATCGTGAAGGCGGTAGCGCCTAGGCCGGTTAATGTTCTGGTTTCGACTAACAACTGTGATTCTTCGGTTTCACAACTCGCCGATCTGGGCGTGCGCCGGATTTCAGTGGGCGCGGCGCTGGCGCGCGTCGCATGGGGTGCTTTCATCCAATCTGCACGCAACATTAAAGAGACCGGCTCATTCAAAGATTTCGCCGACGCTGCGCCATTCAACGAACTCAACGATCTATTCGAGCGGGGGAACGCGAAGCGATCTTATTAACACCGTGCCTTCAGCCCGGTGGTCAAGTTCTACATAATAATTCCTTAAACCGTTTCCAACGGTTTCTCCTCTCTGCTGCCAACAAAACCGTTAGAAACGGTTCCTTGTAAATCTCGGTTTCCTACGCCGGGCTGAAGCCACGGTGCTAATAAGATCGCTTCGCGTCCCCGGGCTCGCGCTCTCAGTAAAAGCGACGAATCATAGCCATTCTTTTGAAATTTCAAACTGATCAATTACTCAAGATAACATTGACTTGCCACGGTGTTTCGCATACAAAGCAGCCGGCTGCTTAACCACTAACAGAAAAAGGTGACATTGATGAAAGCTATTTTGGCCGGAATGGTTTTTCTCGCCGCGCTGTCGTTGTGCAATCTTTCGGAGAAGCTGAAGTCCGGCGAGACTTCCAACACTCAGCGAGAAAGCTCCAACTCAAAACCTGCTACCGATCGCGAAGCGTTAACAGTTGAGTTGATGAAGATCGAAGGTGAAATAACCACAGCCAGTTTCAAGGGCGACATTTCCACACTCGCTAACTACATCGCCGATGACTATTCCGGCACCGGCGCCGACGGCAAAACTCAAAACAAGAACCAGGTGCTGGC
>DASQPM010000280.1:0-4688 GCA_035643935.1 Pyrinomonadaceae bacterium
CCAACGAAGTAACAGTGATCAGCCGAGACAGAAAAGCCCCGATTCACGTGCCGCTAATGCCAAAGACCAACGTCGCCAACATCATTCTCGACGAGGTCGTACGCCTGCGTGCGCGCGTCAAAGCTGCTGCGATTCGACGACTCGCGAACGGACGAAAAAAAGCGTAGTTGAGAAATATCAATTCAACTGAAATGCAGAATCCGGAACTTTCGAACGAGCTTCTTTCGCTAGCCGGCAGCGTTCGCGAACAGCTTTCTTACCTGCATGAGCTCGGCGCTGAAACTCTAGCGGCTGAAGCGGCCCAGCCGGGCGAATTGGTTGCGGCATACCTAGTGGACACTATTGATGAAGCGCCTCCAGAGCACTCTCTCGTGTCGCAACCATCGTTGGGCCAGCCTGCTGCTGCCACGCCCGCCGTGGTTCTGAAACCGAGACGCTCGCAACCAGGAATTCTGGAAACAGCAACCGACACTCTGTTTGGAGATTTGACTCGGCCTGCAGCGAAGATCGAGAAGTCTTCTGAGACTTTTGAAGAGATTTGGGCTGACGTCGGCGACTGCATACGTTGCCCACTTCATCAGGAACGGACCAACATAGTGCACACTGAAGGCAACCGGCGCGCGCGCCTGATGTTCATCGGCGAAGCACCCGGCGCCGACGAGGATGCGCAAGCGCGACCTTTTGTGGGGCGCGCCGGTCAGCTCCTCACGAAAATCATCGAAGCCATTGGTTTTAAGCGGGAGGACGTTTTGATTGGCAACGTTAATCGTTGCCGTCCACCGGGCAATCGCCCGCCAACAGAAGAAGAAGCAACGATGTGCAAGCCTTTCCTGCTGCGCGAGATCGCTTCAGTCCTGCCCGAGGTTATCGTGGTGATGGGAAACACCGCCACGAGAAATCTGCTGAACGCGAAGCAAGGAATAACAAAGCTGCGTGGAGAATTTCAGGACTATCACGGCGTCAAGGTAATGCCCACTTTTCATCCGGCCTATTTGTTGCGCGACCCATCAAAGAAACAAGAAACGTGGAACGATCTCAAAAAGGTGCGCGACTATCTGGAAACGACCGCGAAGCGTTAACTCATAGAACTGGCTCGCGGCCGCTTTTGGAATTCAAAATTTAGCGTTACCTTCTGACGCGTGCACGAAACTTCCCAATTATTTCTTGGAGTTTCAACAGCTCCTGATCGTCCACACGAAGCGGACTCGCCTCCTGCCACTGCCCTACCTCAATATGCCGAGGTGGCTGTTCCCGTGCATGTGCTAACGACTTTCATCTACCGCCTGCCCTCCGCTTTGCAGTCAATCGCGCAAACCGGGTCGCGTATTGCGGTGCCCTTTGGCAGAAAACTTGTTACCGGTTACATCGTGGCTTTGCACGCGGAACTGCGGTCGGGCACGAGCTTGAAAGAAGAGAACATCAAGGAGGCGCGCGAGATTCTTGACATGGTGCCGCTCGTGACAGCTGAAATTTTAGAGCTCACACGCTGGGTTTCCGAATACTACCTGGCGCCGTGGGGCCAAGTGCTGAAGGCGGCATTGCCACCGGGTGTAAGCCCTCGCGTAGAACACCTTTTGACTATCACCGAAGCAGGGCGGGCTGAACTGAATCATTCTGCGGCGAACAAAGAAAGCATCAAAGTACGTTTGCTGGAGTTCGTAAACAACGCAGACACGATTGCGCTATCCTTAGTCGCCGATAAGTTGAAAAGCGAAGAAGTGACCAAGGCCGCCTACGCACTTGCGCGTGAAGGCTTTCTAGACATTGAACAACAGTCCGGAACAGATTCCGTGCGCGCAAAATATGAGCGGCGCGTTCGCTTGTTGCCCATAGTTCGGGATCCGGACAACGCGGCGAAGTTTAGTGATGCCCAACAAAGGGTCATCGAGGCGCTGGGAAACGAAGAGTCATTGCGATTTGCCGACTTGCTTGCGCGCGCGCGAGTTGGCCCGTCGCCCGTAATGACGCTCGCGAAACGAAAGCTGGTGGAGATTTTCGAGCAGCAGTTGCGTCGGGATCCATTTAGCAATTCGCCTGCGGCGGCGGTAACAGACTATGTATTGACAGAAGACCAGGAAAGAGTAATTGCGGAAATCGATCGGTCTTTGAACAACCATATTTACGCACCTTTCTTGTTGCACGGCGTGACCGGCAGCGGCAAGACGGAGGTTTACATTCGAGCGATGCGAGTGGCCCTCAAGCTCGGCCGATCAGCGCTGATGCTAGTCCCGGAAATTGCGCTGACTCCTGTATTCTCGCGGCGATTGCGGATGCATTTTGGCGAGCAGGTCGCGATTTTTCATTCGTCGTTATCGAAAGGTGAACGCTTTGACGAATGGACGCGAGTCCGTAACGGCACGGCACGCATCGTTATCGGCACACGGTCAGCAGTGTTCGCTCCCATTCAGAACCTGGGCCTGGTCATTGTTGATGAAGAACACGAATCAACTTACCGCCAGCAGGATTCACCACACTACAACGCGCGCGACACCGCAATCGTGCGGGCGCAAAAACAATCAGCTGTAGTCGTGCTTGGTTCCGCAACGCCTTCACTCGAATCGTTTCATAATGCGAGCACCGGCAAGTATCACTATCTGCAACTGCCGAACCGCCTCGGTGATCGACCCCTGGCAGTGGCTGAAATCATCGACATGCGCGCGGCATTTGCCCGTCACCAGCGACCGGCAATTTTTTCTGATGAATTGTTGCAGGCCATTGACGACACACACCATCGCGGCGAACAATCAATCATCCTGCTGAATCGTCGCGGCTACTCGAGTTTCGTTCTCTGCCGCTCTTGCGGCGAAAGCATTCAGTGCCCAAACTGCGACGTGACGCTGACGTATCATCGCAGTGAACGCGTCATTATTTGTCACTACTGCAACCATCGTGAAGCGGCGCCCGCGAAGTGTCCCAGCTGCGGCGGCAAATACATTTACTACGTGGGCGAGGGCACACAGCAGATTGAGGAAAAACTACGAACGCTGTTTCCTTCGCTTCGAATCGCTCGCATCGATAGAGACACAACATCGCGCCGGCATGAATTTGAAAAGTCTCTGCTCGACTTCAGCGAAGGCAAGATCGACATGCTGGTGGGCACTCAAATACTTGCCAAGGGACACGATTTCCCCAACGTTACGCTGGTTGGAGTGGTATCGGTCGACGCCGGCCTGGCTTTACCGGATTTCCGCACCGCCGAAAGGACATTTCAGCTGCTGACTCAGGTTGCAGGTCGCGCCGGGCGCGGCGATCTTGCCGGCAAAGTTTTGATTCAAACTTATCATCCTTATCATTACGCCTTGCAGCATGCGAGTGGCCAGGATTACGCCGGCTTTTATGAAGAAGAGATTCGCCACCGGCAGAACCACAGTTACCCTCCGTTCGTCGCGCTCGCATCGTTGCTGGTCCATGGCGCCAAGCTCGATCAGGTCAGATCAGACGCTTTGCAATTGCGAAAGGAACTGGATGTAGCGAATCCTGATCGCATCGTGCGCGTTCTGGGACCGGCGCCGGCCGCATTGGCAAGATTGAAAAATGAGTTTCGCATGCAACTCCTGATTAAAGGTCGCAAGCGCCAGGAACTGCGTGACGTTATCGATGTAGCGCTGAAGGCGGTTGCAAATAACGGAGTCAACCTGCGCTCGGTTAATGTAGAGATAGATCCGGTGTCAATAATGTAGGGGCGCAAAGAGGCCAGTAGTTCAGAGTACAACCTTTAGGTTGGTCTTTTGGAAATCAAGGCGAGTTCAAGTTTGGTGGCTAATGCAAATTAGTCATTCTTATTTCATTAGCACCGTCGCTTTAGCGCGGTGAACCTGGTACACGACACAACCGAAAACCGTTTATACGGTTTCCGTTCCGACCCTAACGACGAATCACCGGGCTAAAGCCACGGTGCTAATGAGAAAGGCTAGCTGCTGAATCAACCATCGCGCTATTCGCGATCCAATTGATACGTTAGACTTCCAGCATGAAACTTTCAGAACTCGCCAGGTTGACCGGGGCCAACGTTGACGGAGGCCTCAACGACGTCGAAATAACCGGCGCCGCCGGGCTCGACGATGCTGGTCCAACCGACGTCAGCTTCCTGGCTAACCCTCGTTACACAGCGAAAGTAAATACCACGCGCGCCGCGGCGGTCTATCTCGCCAAAGCGGCGCCTACCGATCGCGCGATTGCCGTGCTGCGCACGAAAGATCCGTACCTGGCCTACACACGAGCGCTTCGCTTGTTTCATCCCGAACCAACCTTTGCGGCCCTGATTCATGAATCGGCGGTGATCGATTCATCAAGCACCGTAGCTGGAACAGCGCGGGTTGGCGCCGGCGTTGTTATTGGACCATCGTGTCAGATCGCCGACGGCGTGCATATTTATCCGAATGTCACGATGTACGAAAACGTTTTGGTCGGCAAGAACTCAGTTATTCACTCAGGAGTTGTGATTCGCGAGCGTTCCCAAATCGGCGAGCGAGTAATTATCCATAACAACGTCGTTGTCGGTTGTGACGGTTTTGGTTATGCGAAGGACGAACAGCGCCGCTGGTTGAAAATCCCGCAGACTGGTCGAGTGGTCATTGAAGACGACGTAGAGATTGGTGCAGGCACAACGATCGATCGTGCTTCGGTTGGCGAGTCACGCATCGGGCGCGGCACGAAAATCGACAACCTGGTGCAGATTGGGCACTCGT
>DASQPM010000281.1:0-5593 GCA_035643935.1 Pyrinomonadaceae bacterium
ACTTACCAGATGGAAAAAACGCTCAACGACAACCGCGAAAAGGTTGGCGCCGTGGCAACCGACGTCGAGTCGGCCATCGCCGAAGCGAAGAAGGCGTTGGCGGAAGGCGGCGTGGATCGATTGAACGAAGCGTTCAATCAACTACAAACGGCTTCGCATAAGATGGCTGAGGCGCTTTATCAGCAGACCGGAACATCCGGGGGCGAGACACCCGCGGAAGATCAGGCTTCGGCTGCAAGCGCATCGTCTTCGGGCAGCGGCGGCGACGACAACGTCATCGATGCGGAATACGTTGATGTAGACGAGAACAAGTAACGGCAAAGGTGATTGCCGATTTGCGATTGCCGATTGCCGATTGAAAGAAGGCGGAGGGTGACATACTTCTCTCCGCCTTTTAAATCGGCATTTGGCAATCGGCAATCGGAAATGTGACTGTGGCCAAACAAGACTATTACGAAGTACTGGGCATCAAGCGCGACGCCAAGCCTGAGGAAATCAAGAAGGCCTATCGTCGCCTGGCGCGCAAGTACCACCCCGACGTCAATCCCGGAGACAAAGCTTCCGAGGAGCGTTTCAAGTTAACTACTGAAGCGCACGACGTTCTCTCCGATCCAAAGAAACGAAAAGTTTACGATCAGTTTGGCCAGTATTCCGACAATCTGGCGGATGCCGCTGCGCGCGGCGCCACACCAGGCGGAGCTGGACGCGCGACCCCGGGTTTTGATTTCAGCGGCTTTGATTGGGGCGCGGCTACGCCTTCCGGAGGTGGCTCGAGTTTTCGCGACATCTTTGCGGATCTTTTTAGCGGAGGTGCGAAAGAGCAGGAACCGCCACGGCCGCAACCGAAGCGCGGCGCGGACATTGAAATGCCTCTCTCGCTTTCTTTTGAAGAGGCGATTAAGGGAATAACAACTAATCTTACGGTTAATCGTTCCGAACAATGTTCGCGTTGCAATGGTGCCGGCGACATTGGTGGGCCATTAATGGTCTGCTCGACCTGCAAAGGCACTGGGCAAGTCCAGCGCGCAGGCGGACGATTGCGTTTTGCACAGGAGTGTCCGGATTGCGGTGGCACTGGGCGACGCAGATCGCCGTGCTCGTTGTGTCACGGCAAAGGAGTTGTGCCCAAGACTGAGACAGTTAAAGTGCGCATTCCCGCCGGCGTCGAGACAGGCTCGCGCGTGCGTATTCCGGGAAAAGGCCAGGGTGGCCGGCTCGGCGCGCCGCCCGGCGATTTGCACATCATCACCAACGTCGGCCCGCACAAATATTTCACGCGCAAGGGCGACAACATTTATGTGACCGTTCCCATAACCGTGCCGGAAGCAGCATTGGGCGCGAAGATTGAAGTGCCGACTGTAGAAGGCAAAGCACAACTACGCATCCCGCCCGGCACGCAATCAGGTCAAAAGTTTCGCCTGCGCCAGCGTGGCGCGCCGTCGTTGCGGAACCCCGGAGCGCGCGGGGATCAGTTTGTTGAAGTGCAGGTCACACTGCCGAAAGTGATCTCAGAAGAAACGAAGGACCTGCTGCGGCAGTATTCCAAGATGAATGACGAGAACCCAAGGGTAGAGATGGGACTCGAGTAGGTGACAGGTACCAGGTGTCAGGTGCCAGCTAAGTTTAAAACTGGCACCCGACACCTGATACCAGCGTAGCTATGAAGCGCAAGCCAAAGACATACACCATCAGCGCGGTCGCGGATCAATACGGCATCCATCCGCAGACGCTGCGCCTTTATGAACGCGAAGGTCTGCTCAAGCCGTCGCGCTCCGAAGGCAACACGCGCCTTTACACCGATCCCGATCTCGAACGGCTGGAATTGATTCTCTCGCTGACGCGCGACCTGGGCGTCAATCTTGCGGGCGTGGAGATCATTCTCAACATGCGCGAAAAAATGGATGCCATGCAGCAGGAGTTTGAACGCTTCTTTCAATATCTCCAGTCTCACGCTGAAGAGTTGACCAACTTCGCCGAGCCGCCGGCCGAAGGCACCAGCGACGCGCTTGTTCCAATTACGCGTGCCGCGGCACTCCGCCGTCGCGCGTTTCGCGGTTGAGCCGTTACAAGATTCTCGGCATAAAAATAAATCTACTTGTTGATGCGCAACTTGTCGTGGTAGATTCGCCGGCAGTTGACCGCTTCTAAAAGCTTTTCCATCACCCACACATAGAGTTTCAAATTCACAAACCTGGGCACGCGTGTCCGGTTCGGAGTTTGAACGTCAATGCCGCTCATCTGGTCTTGCAACATGATGAAGGTCGGCCCGCGTTTCTTTTACCTTATTGTTTTGGCTGTAGTGGCGTCGCTGCTCGCGCAACCGCCAACTACTGCTGCGCAGGATCTCGACAACGTAACAATGACCGGCCACGTGACGGATCAGAATGGGGCCATCATTCCTGGTGCCACCGTGACGGCGACGCTGGTCAAGACTGGAATAGAACGCACGGTAGTTACTGACGACGACGGCCGCTATCGTCTGATTCAACTTGAACCTGGCGTCTACAATCTAAAAGTCTCGTTTACCAACTTTGCTACGGACGAAAAGGTCGGGCTGACAACGATAGCCGGCCAGAACCTGCAATTGGATATCACGTTGCAGCCGCCGGAAATCAGGGCCGGGGCACTCGTCATCAGCGAAGCCGATACGCCGGCCGTCGACACTACGCGCACTGTGGTGGGCGGTACCGTCACCACGCTCGAGGTTGAATCGCTACCCGTCGTGACGCGCTCGCCACTCGATTTGATCTTCACGCTGCCTGGCGTTTCCGAAGAGCCGCTTTCCACGCGCGACCTCGCCGAGGATCGCAACTCAAACCCGGCAAACACTCCGGAAGAAGCCGGCACGTTTTCGCTCTCCGGCGGGCAGGCTTCTTCCAACAACATCACGATTGACGGTCTGGATAACAACGACGACCGCGCCGCGCGCGAACGCTTTCAACCTTCGATCGAAGCGGTTGATGAAGTGCAGATCATTACTAACCAGTTCTCGGCGGAGTATGGACGCGCGTCGGGTGGTCGCATCAACATCCGCACGCGCGGCGGTTCAAATCGTTATCGCGGGCGACTGTTCTACTTTTTCCGCAACGACATCTTCAACGCGAACACGTCGAACAATAAGTCGAGAGGTCTGGCGCGCTTGCCGTTTGAAGAGCACGACCCGGGCTTCACTCTTAGCGGCCCGGTTCGGCTGCCGTTTTATGACGGGCGGCAGCGCACCTTCTTTTTTAGTGCTTACGAATACGACACCGTTCTGGACTCGGCAACCATAGATACGCTGGTGCCAATCCAGCAAAACCTGCTTTTCTCCCTGCCGGCGCCAACGGTCACCGACCCAGCCTTAATAGGTGATCTGCGTTTCAAAGCCGGCATCGCGCCGTTTATCTCAACTGTCTCGACACCGTCCAGGAACCACATCTTCACGACGCGTCTCGATCATCAATTCTCGGACGTTCACAACGGCTCAATTCTTTACCAGTTTGGGCGACTGAATAATCTGCGACAGTTTGGCGGCGGCAATCGCCTGGCTGAAGCGTTGTTGGGCAAGACGAGAAAAACTGACGCAATCTCTTACACCGACAATCTGGTGCTCTCGCCGACACTCGTAAATCAAACCCGCGTACAGGTTTCTCGGCTGACGCCCGCGGTCGAGGCAAGCGGCGGACGAAGTCCCGTCGTCCTGATTACGCTGAATGATCCACTCCCTGCCAGTGATCCCGAGCAACGTTCCGGCACGCTCGTCGCCGGTTCTTCAACTTCGGGCGCAACCGATCGCCGCGAGTCTCGCGCGCAGGTGCAGGATGTTGTCTCGTGGGTGCGCGGCGACCACTCGCTCAAATTTGGCGGCGACATGCAGCGCATCAATTCCACCTTCATAGATCTTTCAGACATCTCCGGCACTTTCAGTTTCTCCAACCCTGCTGACTTTCTGGCTAACGCACCCAGCCGCTTTCGCCAAAACTTTCAGTCTGAATCCACCCAACGAAACACTTATCTCGGTGTCTTTTTTCAGGACGAATGGCGCTTGCGGCCAAACCTGACTGTTAGCTATGGCTTGCGCTGGGAAGAAGAGACGATCATTCGTGACTTGAATAACTTTGGTCCGCGGCTTTCGCTGGCCTATGATCCTTTTAAGTCGGGAAAGACGGTAATCAGATTGGGCGCCGGAGCGTTTTACAACCGCGCGCTGCTGCGGACCATCGATGACTTCACGTTGGGCACGCAACAACTCTTCTTTGATACAAACGATCTTATCGATCCGGCGACCGGCCTGATTGGCAGCGCCGCTTTTCACCGCGACTTCATTGCTAAAAATCTTAAGTTTCCGCAGGTGCTTACTGCCGATTCACCACTCGTCAAGCAATTCGGTTCTCTGAATGCGGGATTTTCGCGCCGTCTCGATTCCGGCTTGCGCATACCTGAGAGTTACCAGGCCAATGTCGGCATGGAAAGAGATCTGGGGAATGGGTTTGTTTTTGAAACAAACTATACGTTCAATCGCGGCCTGCATCTTTGGCGCGAATTCAATGCCAACGCGCCACGCCTGCCGGCGGGTTTCAAGAATTTTTCCGACTACCTGGCATCACGCGATTTCGCGAACTTTCACAGCGGCCCCAACGGCGCGCGCCCACTTTACAACGCCTCAACAGCCGGCGAGCTGGTTCGCTTCATGCCTGGCCCACTCGATCCCGCCAATCCCAATGCTGTCATGCGCGTGAACGAGTTTGGCGTGCCCATTTCAGTGATTAATCTCAACAGTTTTACTTCAACAACGCAGGTAGAAGTTGCACTGGCAGCATTGAGCCGGTTTCGTCCTGATCCCACTCGCGGAGAGATTGAGCAGCTAATTTCCTCGGGCAACAGTTTCTATCACGGTCTGACGTTTGAGCTGCGCAAACGCTTCAAGCGCACCGCAGGTCTTGGTTTGTCTTTCCGCGCTGCCTACACCTTTTCACGTCTGACTGACGACGGCATCGTAAACACTTCCGACGCGCTGACGCCCGGCAACTTCTTTGCGGAACGGGCACGCAGCCTGCTCGATCGCAGACACCGCTTTGTTTTCTCGGGAACCTTTGAAACGCCGCGCCAGCTTGGCAAGTTGGTTTTTGCGCCTATCGTGCGTTTGTCATCGGGCGCGCCCTTCAACATTTCGGTTGGCGGCGACGATCGCAACCTCGACGACGTGGGAAATGATCGCCCGATTTTCACTGGCGACACGAAACTGCTGCATTGGCGCGCGCCCGGCGATCCGATCGATCCCTCAATTCTTACTCTGTTTGCGTTGCCGACCATCGGGCAAACGGGAAACTTGCCGCGTAATGCCGGCCAGGGGCCCGGCCAGTTCTTTTTCGATCTCAACGTCACACGTGAGTTTCGCATCAATGAAAAGATGCGCCTGCGGCCGGTGATCGAAATTGACAACGTGCTGAATAAAACCGTCTTTAGTTTTGGCAGCGAGTTCATCAATTTTAATTCCTTCGCGCCCACTGCTACCCCCGAACAGCGTCAGGCTTTCCTCGATTCCTTCCTCGTGACTACGCGCACACTCCGCCCACGACAAATCCGCCTCGGCGTTCGTTTCGATTTTTGAGTT
>DASQPM010000282.1:0-5272 GCA_035643935.1 Pyrinomonadaceae bacterium
TTCCCGCGGTGAAGGCGGTGGCAATCGGAGCCGGCAGCGAAGCAAGTGCATTGCCGGGGTCGGAAGTCCACGACGAAATCGCTTACAACAACGAGACGAAGGAGTTCATACGCGAGACGAATCGCGCGGGCGGTCTGGAAGGCGGCATAACCAACGGTGAAGAGTTGCGCATTCGCGGCCACATGAAACCGCTTTCAACTCTGCGCCGTCCGTTGCGCTCAATTGACATTGATACGAAGCAGGAAGAACTAGCCGGCTTCGAGCGTTCCGACATCACCGCGGTGCCGGCCGCGGGCGTGATTGGCGAAGCGATGGTGGCGTTGACGCTCGCGGCGGCGCTACGCGAAAAATTCGGTGGGGATAGTTTGGGAGAAATGAAGCGCAACTACGATGGCTATCGCGAACAGTTGCGCGGCTACTAGTAGGACAGGCACTCCTGCCTGTCCTAGTTGCGGCACGGAAGGCGGCAAAGCCGCTGTAGTGCATTTTGTGTAGACTGACACCGAAGCGTCGTCGGTCGTAAAATTCACATCGAAGACGATTTGAAATTCTCAACAAGGGTTAATTTAAAGCATGGCATTGATGGATATTGTGAAGTGGCCAAACCCGGTGCTCGACGCACCAGCAGATCCGGTTACCGAGTTCAACGACGATCTTAAAATACTCGTCGGCGACATGTTTGAGACGATGTATTCCGCGCCGGGTGTAGGTCTGGCCGCGGTACAGGTTGGAATCGCTAAACGATTGTTTGTGATGGACTGCTCAGGTGGCAAGGACCCGGATCAACGCATCGTGATGATTAATCCGGAAGTGTTGAATTTCGAAGGCAATCAAAATGGTGAAGAAGGCTGTCTGTCTTTTCCCGGAATCTTTACGCCGGTCGAACGGAGTTTGCGCGCGATTGTCCAGGCGCACGATATCAATGGAAACGAGCTTGAAATTGACGGCACAGAACTAACAGCACGCTGCATGCTGCACGAAACCGACCACTGCGATGGCATCGTCTTTCTCGATAAGATGAGCCCCATCAAGCGGGAAATTGTAAAAAGGAAAATTAGAAAGCTACAAAAGGCGGGAGAGTGGAGTTAAGCGAGAAGGCAGAGACCTTGCAATCAAACCAAAGAGCGGGGGCAAGCCGGCCTTCCCAACCTGAGAGCTGATCTGTCTTGAGAGGCGAATTCGATTGGCTTTTCAAGATTAAACGCAAATCACAATCGCGTAGCTCAATTCAAGCACAATAGTCTCTCAGGTGAGGAAGGCGGGCTTGCCCCGCTCTTTGGTCACTTCCGCTTGTGATAACATCTGAAAAAACTAATTGGAGTTGAACATGTCTACCGAATTTCGTAACGAACCGCTTACCGATTTCAGCAAAGAAGAGAATACGCAGGCGATGCGTGCCGCGCTTGAGAAGGTGAAAGGCGAGTTGGGCCGCGAGTATCCACTGGTGATTGGCGGCGAGCGTATTACCACCTCAAGCAAGTTGGACAGTATTAATCCCGCTAATCGCACGCAGCTTGTTGGTCGCTTCCAAAAGGCCACGAAAGAACTTGCCAATCAGGCCGTCGAGTCGGCCTATCAAGCTTTTCAAAGCTGGAAGAACACAAATGCACAGGAACGCGCGGATTTACTGTTTCGCGTTGCCGCGATCCTTCGCGAGCGCAAGCACGAACTGTCCGCCTGGATGATTTATGAAGTCGCAAAAACCTGGGGCGAGGCTGACGGCGACACCGCCGAAGCGATCGATTTTTGCGAGTTCTACGCGCGCGAGCTGCTGCGCTACGCAGGCGACCAGCCGCTGGTGAAACTAACGGGCGAAGACAATCACCTGAATTACATTCCGCTGGGTGTTGGCGCGGTTATTCCACCGTGGAATTTTCCGCTTGCGATCATGGCCGGCATGACAAGCGCGGCCTTTGTGACTGGCAATACCGTAGTGTTGAAGCCGTCATCAGATGCGCCGACCATTGCCTACAAGTTTTTTGAAATACTTGAAGCGGCAGGGCTGCCCGCCGGTGTAGTCAACTTCATGACGGGTTCCGGCGCTGAAGTCGGCGACGTGATTGTGGACCACCCGAAGACGCGCTTCATCGCTTTTACTGGTTCAAGAGAAATTGGTTTGCGCATCAATGAGCGCGCGGCGAAAGTGCAAGACGGACAGATTTGGATCAAGCGCGTCGTGGCCGAAATGGGCGGCAAGGACGCGATCATTGTTGCTGAAGACGCTGATCTGGAAGAGGCGGCAACGGGCGTGGTGCAGTCCGCTTTTGGTTATCAGGGACAGAAGTGCTCGGCTTGTTCACGCGCGATCATCGACGCTCGCGTCTATGATCAAATGCTGGAGAAGATTGTCGAGCGCACCGAGAAAATCAAGGTTGGTGGTCCAAACGAAGCGTCCACAAACATGAGCGCCGTGATCAATGAGAAGGCGTTCAAGACGATCAACGACTACATTGAAAAGGGCAAAAGCGAAGGCGGCCGGGTTTTGGCCGGTGGCGGTTCAGATGGTGAGCAGGGCTTTTTCATCGAGCCGACGGTTATTGCTGACGTAAAACCGGGCGCGACGATCGAGCAGGAAGAAATCTTTGGACCAGTACTGGCGGTGATCAAGGCAAACGACTACGACGATGCCTTACAAATCGCCAACGATACTCAGTTTGGCTTGACCGGTGCGGTATATAGCGCGGATGAGGAAAAACTGGAGCGTGCGCGGCGCGAGTTTCATGTTGGCAATCTGTATTTGAATCGCAAGTGCACGGGCGCTTTGGTTGGTGTCCATCCGTTTGGTGGCTTCAACATGTCCGGGACGGATTCCAAGGCAGGTGGGCGCGATTACCTGCTGCTCTTTATGCAAGCGAAGGTCTCCGCGGAGAAGGTTGGCGCCACCGCCAGCCCGCTCGAGAAGCGAGCCGCTATCTGAAAAATTGATTGTTGCGTTGAGGAAGAGCGGGGGCAAGCCCACCTTCCTAGCCTTTGAGACTTGGTGATTTGTTGGTTTTCTCAGAATTGAAGGCCTTTCATTGGGGAGTAACCGGCAAGCTTCAGCATCTCAGGGTTAGGAAGGTGGGCTTGCCCGCGCTCTTCGCTTGTAAACCGAGAATCATGCGCATTGTTTTTATGGGCACGCCTGAGTCTGCCGTGCCATCGTTGCAGCGTTTGCTCAGCGATGGTCACGACGTGGTTGCGGTGTGGACGCAACCCGACAGGCCAGCCGGCCGCGGCGACAAGATTCACGCGCCGGCCGTGAAAGATTTTGCGCTTGCGCATAACCTCAAGATCGAGCAGCCGCAAAAAATTAGAACTGAAGACTCGAAAGCGTTGTTTGCATCCTATCAAGCCGACCTCGCCGTAGTTGTTGCGTACGGTCGCATCCTTCCCAATGAGTACCTAACTGCGCCGCGCCATGGCTGTATGAATGTCCACTTTTCTTTGTTGCCGCGTTACCGCGGCGCGGCGCCAGTAAATTGGGCGATTGTTGACGGAGAAGAGAAGACTGGTGTAACGACGATGTTTGTTCGGGAAGAACTCGACTCCGGCCCAATCCTGTTGCAACGCGAAACGCAAATCGGTCAGACGGAGACTGCTCCCGAACTGATGCAGCGGCTGGCAGAAATGGGTGCTGATTTATTAGGCGAAACACTAAAACGCCTTGATGAACTCAAGCCGGTTCCACAGGATGAAAGCAAAGCGAACTTTGCACCACTGCTGACGAAAGCGTCCGGAGTCATTGATTGGACCAGCAATGCTGCTGAGATAGAACGCCGCGTAAGAGGTTTCCAACCGTGGCCTAACGCCTACACTCACTGGAAATCGCATCGTTTGATTTTATGGAAAGCTTCTACGCACGTTGCCGCCGAACATTCCGCGGCAGCTGGGGAAGTAATGGCAGCTCATGGTGATGATTTGATTGTAAGTTGCGGCGGCAGAACGGCGCTGCATTTGCTCGAGCTGCAATTGGAAGGGAAGCGGCGCCTGATATCCAGAGATTTTCTTAACGGCACACACCTGAAGATTGGCGATCGGTTTGGTCAAGACTAATACTGTCTCACCCGCAAGACTGGCGGCGTTTGAAATCCTAATGCGCGTCGAGGATGACGCTTACGCCTCGATCCTACTGGCCCAGAAAGAACCAGAGTTAGAACCAAGAGATCGCGCTCTCTGCCATGAACTGGTGATGGGTGTATTGCGTTGGCAGCTTTGGCTCGATCGCGTGGCCGAGGGCTACACAAAACGTCCCACCGCTGATCTCGACGTTGCCATTCGTCTAATACTTCGACTCGGTCTTTATCAGTTAAGGTTCTTATCGCGGGTGCCCGCTTCGGCCGTTGTCAACGAATCAGTGAATCTGGTTCATCGCGCGCGGCTTCGTTCGGCAGGAGCACTGGTGAATGCAGTCTTGCGGCGGGCGGTGCGCGAGCCAGACGTTGATCCGGCGCAGGGTATAACCGACCCGCTTGAGCGGCTTGCCGTTGTTACTTCTCATCCTGTCTGGCTAATTGAACGGTGGACCAGAGCTTTTGGTAATGAAGAAACCGACACTTTCGCGCGCGCCAACAACCAAACTGCGCCGACCGCATTTCGCGTCGTCAAGCAGCGCGCGTCGGAAGACGCAGTCATCGCAAAGCTCCGCGCCAGTGGTGCAACGCTTGAGGCATCAAAGATCGCCAAAGATGCATGGCGCATCACTGGTGGCAGACAGGCGTTGTCTGAGCTTGTTGCCGGCGGCAACGTTTATGTCCAGGACGAAGCCTCGCAAATGGTGGCCCAGGTCTTGGACGCACAGCCCGGCAATCGTGTGCTCGATTTGTGTGCCGCCCCCGGCAGTAAGACTACTCAGATCGCGGACACGCTGCACGGCTCAGGCACCGTAATCGCTTCAGACGTTCATGCACACCGGCTACGGACCGTCGCTGACACCGCAAAACTGCATGATTTGCTGAACGTGCGTTGTTTAGTGCTGAATGGCCTTGAGCCCCTGCCCCTAAAGGAAAACTCATTTGACCGAGTACTGGTGGATGCGCCGTGTTCTGGAACCGGGACGTTGCGGCGCAACCCTGAGATCCGCTGGCGCATCTCAGCGGACGACATCGACGATTTGTCTGCGCGGCAAAAACAGCTCCTGCTCAACGCCTCGCGCGTTGTGAAACCCGGCGGTAGATTGGTTTATTCGACGTGCTCAGTCGAGCCTGAGGAGAACGAACTGGTCGTGCATACGTTCCTTGAAAACAACATCAACTTTTCACAGGTGGATTTCCCGTTTGACGGCGTTCGTATG
>DASQPM010000283.1:0-2948 GCA_035643935.1 Pyrinomonadaceae bacterium
GATCTCGCCGAGGCACACCGCGAGTCGGTGATTCCTGGTTACACCCACTTGCAGCGCGCGCAACCGGTCATGTTTGCGCACTGGTGCCTGGCTTATTTCGAAATGCTGGCCCGTGATCGAGAACGACTCGCCGAAGTGCGCAGGCGGGTCAACGTATTGCCACTCGGCTCAGCGGCGCTGGCAGGAACTTCGTATCCTATCGATCGCGATGCGGTCGCACACGCGCTCGGCTTTGAGGCCGTTTCCGGAAACAGCCTGGACGCTGTCAGCGATCGCGATTTCGTTATTGAGTTCGCCTGCGCGGCGTCGCTCATCATGCTGCATCTTTCACGGCTGGCCGAAGATGTCATTCTCTATTCCACAACTGAGTTCGGTTTTCTTGAATTGAGCGACGCGGTCGCGACCGGCTCGAGTCTGATGCCGCAAAAGAAAAACCCGGATGCGATGGAACTGGTGCGCGGCAAGACCGGTCGAGTCTTTGGCCACCTCACGGCCCTGCTCACAATGATGAAGGGTTTGCCGCTGGCATACAACAAGGACATGCAGGAAGACAAAGAGGCAATCTTTGATACCGTCGACACGGTTAGCGCGGGTCTCGCGATTACTTCCACGGTCTTGCGGAACGTCCGTCTGAACGAGGCGCGCGCGCGCGAAGCGGCCTCGCAAGGTTATCTGAATGCAACTGAGTTGGCGGATTACCTGGCGCGCAAAGGCGTTTCGTTTCGCGAAGCGCATGAAACCGTGGGACGTATCGTGCGGCACGCGATCGAGCAGCATCTGGAGCTAAACGATCTCTCGCTGAATGATCTTAAGTCTTTCTCGGCTTTGATCGAGGAAGATGTATTCGTGTCGCTCTCGCTGGAACAAACCCTCGCGACAAAGGCGCAAGAAGGTGGCACCGCGCCCGAGCGTGTTGCGGAAGCGTTGGTTGCTGCGAGAACCAGTCTTTCGAGTTAGTGGGTGTTGGCAAGTTTCCAGAGCTTCCTATGGCGATCCTGCTCACGACTCAAACACTCGATCGCAAAGAAGCCGTCCGGCGTATCAATCTTCTCGCCGGGAAGGATCTCCGGCTGCTGGCTGACGAGTATCAGATTCCTGTCTGGAAGAATGGACACGAAAACAAAGGCTGGGCCGGACTGGTCATCGAGCGCTACCTTGGCTTGCCGCAAAACTCGCGGCAGGAACCCGATTTTGGCGCCTGGGAATTGAAAGTTGTGCCGCTCAGACCTGCGCCTGACGGAACCTTGCGGGTCAAAGAGTCTATGGCGATCACAATGCTGGAACCTACTGAGGTGCTGGCCAACGAATTTGAGAACAGCCATCTGTATGACAAGCTAAGAAGCATGGTGGTGGTCAGTCGAATTTACGAAAACTCGGAAGAGCGACATTCGATGCTGCATGCAGCGGCGGAATTTGATCTCGACAACGCGAAGATCCGCGCGCAAGTGAAGATCGATTATGAAACCATCCGGGAACAAATTCGCCGCCACGGGATTGACGCAGTCACCGGAGATTTGGGAAACCTAGTGCAGGCCCGTACGAAGGGACGTGGCCACGGCAGTACTACGCGGGCCTTCTACGCCCGTCCGAGATTTGTTGCGCATATTTTGAATCTGCAAAAGCTGGCGTCGATGCCGCAGGTCTTACCGGACGCCGGCGCTGAATTTGTTTGAAAGGTGAGATGGAAGTCGAGATCTCTGACGAAGCCACGCTACTAGCCGAAGCGGAGAGAAAGGCGTGTCCGGTTTGCGAACGATTTATTCAGGGCGAGCTTTCCGCGATCGCCACGCTGCCTGAAAGCCTGCAATCGATAATCCTGCCGAATGCGGCGGCCCCTGACGCCGATGAAATCTGCAGCCGCTGTCTTGAACTTTTCAACCGCGCGCAGCGTCAGATCGACTCGCAAGCGGCAATTTTTGAACAACACCATTTCGTCCTCCCGACTCCCTTGCGCATGGACGCGGACGATAGATTCAGGGGTCGCGGCGTAACGATCGCGTTTTTGGATTCCGGCTTCTATGCTCATCCGGATCTGACAACGCCGACTAATCGCATTCTCGCTTATCACAGTATCTTTGCCGCGGACGGCGACGTTACTTCACTCGAAACAAACGACGTAGCCAGTTGGCACGGAATGATGACCTCCGTTGTGGCCACCGGAAACGGCGGACTGGTGGCCGGTTTTTATCGGGGCATAGCATCGGAAGCCAATGTCGTGCTCGTAAAAATCGGCTGCACGGGACGCATTAGTGAAGATCAAATTCAAAAAGGTTTGGAATGGGTGCTCGACCATGCTGCAGAACACAAGATTCGCGTAGTTAACATTTCAGCCGGCGGCGATTTTGAAGAGAGTTATCTTACCAACCAGTTATCGCAAACCGTTGAGGAATGCGCGCGGGCCGGAATAACGGTCGTCTGTGCAGTGGGAAACGCCGGACATGTACCGGGCCATCCCGTCCTGCCGCCCGCGAGCGCTCCTTCATGCATTGCGGTCGGAGGTTTGGATGATCAGAACTCACTGGATCGGGCCCGGCGCGGAATGTATCGTTCGTCGTACGGACCCACGATTGACGGGCTACAAAAACCCGAAGTTATCGCGCCCGGAATATGGGTGGCGGCGCCGATTCTGCCACACACTCCCACCGCCGAAGAGGCTGAGATCTATTCAAAACTGAATGAAGCTGATGATAAAGAGCTGCGCGAACTAATTGAGGCTGATTCGGGAATCGACAAAGATCTGGATGAGGCGAGTTCTCTGCCTATTCCCCTGCTCCGCCAACTGATTACGATCAAAATGAGAGAAGGCAATGTAATCAACCAGGATTACAAATACGTCGATGGGACCTCTTTCGCGGCCCCGATCGTTTCTTCAATAGCCGCCTGCATGTTGGAAGCGAATCCGGGATTGAGCCCGGCGCAGATCAAGCGCATCCTCATAGATACGGCCG
>DASQPM010000284.1:0-6454 GCA_035643935.1 Pyrinomonadaceae bacterium
AAATAGTGAACAGCAAGCAGAAGACGGTCAACAGGAAAAATCAGAGAGCAAAGAGCAAAGCGCGAAGGACGACGCACAAACATCTGAAGGAGGGGCACAACAGGTAGGAGCAGCCATTCCGCAATCCGAAATTCGAAATCCGAAATTCCCGTTGCGTCGCCTGCGCATCTTCACGCCGGCACGAGAGATACCTTTCGCTGGCCATCCCATCGTCGGCACCTGGAATGTTCTCGCACGCGAAGGCATTGTGCCATTGCCGGAAGGCGGCAACGGTTGGACGCGCATTCATCACGAAGTAGGAATTGGAATACTTCCGGTTGATATTGAGTTCAAGGACGGCGCGCCGGTCCAGGTTGTGATGACGCAAGGCAAGTTTGAAATTTTAGCTGAGATAGAGGATGGAAATGAGCAAGCAGAGATTGCGCGCGCGTTGGGGCGCGATCGAGATGACCTCGACGAGAATCTTCCGATTCAAGTGATCTCGACCGGTCTGTCGTCATTAGCAGTTCCGATACGTTCGCTGGCCGACTTGGAAACCTGTCGCGTGAACAGCAGCTTACTGGGCGAACTCTACACTCAGTGTGGCGCCACAGGCTGTTATGCCTTCTCACGCGAGACTATTGAGATTGGCGCGGCGCGCGCGCACGCGCGATTGTTTGCGCCTGCCGACAACATCGCCGAAGATCCAGCCACCGGCAGCGCGTCCGGGGCGCTCGGTGCTTACCTGGTCCATCATGGCGTGTCCGGTATTGAACCGATAGACGGCCGTTATAAATTCGTAATTGAACAAGGCGACTTTATGCATCGCCCCAGTCGCATAAATTTGGATGTGGGCGGCAAGCCCGGCTCAGTTGCAGAGGTCCGCGTCGGAGGACCATCGGTGGTCGTCGCGCGCGGCGAGGTTTACGTTTCCGAGTAAGTCCAATGTCCAAGGTCCAAGGTCTGTCTATTGAGAATTGAGTAATACATGAGATTAATTCAGCTAGCGGCAATAAGGTAATTGGAGCGGAAAATGGGTTTTGGTTCCGGACTTTGGACATTGGACTTTGGACATTGGACTATCGGTTAACCAATGATTGAACCACTCGATCTCATAATCATCGGCGCCGGTCCGGCGGGACTGTCCGCGGCGTACGCAGCTCGTCAGGAAGGGTTACGCTATCTGGTGCTTGAAAAAGGCACGATCGCCGATACCATTCGCCTGTATCCCGTCGGCCGTACTCTCTTCTCTACGCCAAATGAGTTGGAAATGTATGAAGGAGCATTAAAACCCTGTCGCGAAAAACCTACGCGCGAGGAATTGCTTTCACACTACATTCATTTCGTACTCGACAACGATCTGAACATCAATGCCGACGAGTCGGTCCTTGATGTTCAACAACTCGAGCCCGAGCGGTTTCTCGTTCATACCAGTAAACATGATTATGAAGCTTCGCGAATTCTTTTTGCGATTGGCGCGATGGCCCATCCGCGTTATCTGAATATTCCAGGCGAAGATTTGCCCAAGGTGCATCACCTCTTCGTCGAACCCTACGCTTACATTCGCAAAGATGCGCTGGTTGTCGGCGGCGGCAACAGCGCTGCGGAAGCCGCCTTGTTTTTATCAGAAGAAGGCGCGCGCACCACGCTTGCGATCTGGCGCGAAGATTGGGAGAACCGCGATCCCAAAGCAGGCGCAATGAAACACTGGGTGCGCTCGCCGCTCGAAAGAGAAGTTGCAGCAGGACGCTTACGCGTGATTCTCTACAAGGAAGTATTGAAGATCACTGAACCCGACGTGACGCTAACTACTGAAGACGGCGAGACGTTGACCATTAATAACGACGTTGTGTTTGTGCTGATTGGCAGCGATGCTGATCTGACTCTTCTGAAGAAACTTGGCGTGAAGACTGAAGCGGGAAAACTGACTGAAATGCCGGTCTATGATCCTGAAACTTTCGAAACCAACGTGCCCGGTGTCTACGTCGCCGGCCACTTCACAAATGCTCGTCATATTAAGGCGGCCATCGATGTGCCGCGCCGCATTGTGCCGTTAATTGCACAAAGCTTGCGCGCTGGCGCCGTGAAATGAGGGAGCTTTGCACAAAGTAGGCAACAAAACGATGAGTACAAACGGCCATAGTGTCGGCGCACACTTTGAAAATCGCGAGCCAACTGTGAAAGAAACTTACAAGGCGATACTACGGATCGCGAAAAAGCTTGGGCCGGTTAAGGAAGATCCGAAGAAGACTTCAATCCATCTGGTCAGAAAGACGGCGTTTGCCGGCATCGCGACGCGCAAGACCGCATTAGTTCTCACATTAAAGTCTGACGTGGATATTTCGCACCAGCGGATCACTCGGCGCGAACAAGCGTCGGCCAACCGTTGGCACCTGGAAATCAAGCTTGATACTCCGGATCAGGTGGACAAAGAAATTGTTGCCTGGCTCAAGAGAGCTTACGAACTCGCCGGTTAGCTTTATTCAAGTGGTCAAGAACAATTCAGTTTTAATAGTGGGCGCCGGTGCGGCCGGCCTCGCCGCCGCGAGCGACCTCGCTGCCGCGGGCCTGGCAGTGACAATCATCGAGGCGCGCGATCGTATCGGCGGTCGCGTTCACACGATCCATGACGAGTCCTTGAATCTGCCAATTGAACTTGGCGCCGAGTTCGTCCACGGCAAGCATCCCGCACTCTTCAAACTTCTCGACTTTTCACTCAACGCATTCGCTGACGTCACCGAGCGGCGCTTGTACTTTGAGAACGGCGTGCTGAGCCGTTCACACGATTTCTGGAACAAGCTAACTGCGCTCTTTGATTTGATGAGCAAGCAAAAACCCGATCAGACTTTTGCAAAGTTTCTGGATTCGATTCCCGACGATCCCGAGACACTTCGCGCTAAGGCGGTCGCAAAACGCTACGTTCAGGGTTTCCACGCCGGCGACCCTAAGCGCGCCGGCGTCCATGGACTAATCGCGGCAAATGAGGCGGCAGACGAAATTGGCGGCGATCATTCGTATCGCGTCGTCGCTGGTTATGAATCGCTGCTGCAAAGATTGAATGAAGAAGCAAAACAGCAAGGCACGATTATTCAACTCAATACCGTAGTCCACGAGCTTCGTTGGGGCAGCAACGACGTCGAGGCAATTTGTCTTTCGGGAAAACTGGAACGGCGCTTCGCCGCCGCGCGAGCGCTAATTACCTTGCCGCTGGGTGTGTTGCAGGAAAAATCCAGCGCGCAAGGAGCGGTGCGATTTGTTCCCGCATTGCCTGAAGAAAAACAAAAAGCTATTCGAGATATTCCGATGGGCCACGTCTTGCGTATCGTGCTTGTGTTTCGCGAACGGTTTTGGGAGCAGTTGCACATTCCCGGCACCAACGCACATGAGGATTTGTCTCAACTAGGGTTTATTATTTATCCCGCCGCTCCGATTCCAACCTGGTGGAGTTTGCTGCCCGTGCATGCACCGGTGCTGGTCGGTTGGACTGGTGGACCAGGCGCAGAAGAGTTCGCGGGGTTGTCTGAAGCGGAGCTTGTTTCCGAAGCGCTCGGTTCACTGAAACAGATTTTCGCCGTTTCAGAAAAGAGTTTGCGAGACACTTTAGTACGCTGCTACACCCACGACTGGAATGCGGATCCATTTGCGCGTGGCTCGTACGCCTATCTTCCGGTCAATGGTCTCGCCGCCCAACAGGCGCTCGCCAGTTCAGTAAAGGACACTCTCTTCTTTGCAGGCGAAGCCACCAGCGTGGGCCACATCGGCACCGTTCATGGCGCGATTGAAAGCGGCCAGCGTGCCGCGAAAGAAATTCTAGCTGGATTATGAGTCTGCTCAGTCTTTAGTGTTCACTTAGTCTTCTGTTTCGCAATCACTCCCGAATCGACCGTCTCGCCTGTTCGGGAAATGGCTTGGAAATAAAGATTGTTTCCGACTGCTTCCCACAGCATGAAATGCATATCGCGGTCAAACGACTTCTCAGTAAACGGTGAACTTTTGACGTCGCCGGTTCTAAGCCTGCCGCCTGCACCCGAAACAAAATAATAAATTCCCTTCTGCGGTTTAATGCGTTCGTAAACGTGATCGTGTCCGGTGAGCACGACGTTCATTCCATACTTGACGAAGATTGGTTCGAGCACTTCGCGTAGCTGTTCATCCGAGCCATGCGCCGCTGCCGATGAGTAAGGTGGATGATGAAAGAAAGCAATCTTCCAGTCGGACGTATCTTTTGCCAGCTCGGTTTCCAGCCACTGCACCTGCTTCTTGTCCATGTAATTACTGTTCAATGAGTAGAACGCGATATTGCCTTTCTTGAAACGGTAATACTCCTTTCCATTCATATTGAAGTTTTGGTAATTGACCTGAATTGGCAGGTCGTGGTTTCCCAGCGTGGCGTAGAACTTAACGTTATTATCGAGCAGTTGTTTGTAAACGTCGGAGAATTTTGTTTGAAAGTCCTTTGCGCTCTCGCTGCCGTAAAGGTTATCGCCCATCATCAACACAAAATCGAATGGAAAAACGCTCCGGTATTGGACCATCTCGTCAGCCACCTGACGTTGTTTGTCGGAGCCTGAGCCAGTGTCGCCGATTACTGCAAATCGCACCGACCCTTCTTTAACCGGCAGGGAAAGTTTCAGCGGTGAAGCGGGGCTGGATGCTACCTTCGCGCCTTTGGCGGTCGTTTGTGCGTAAGTGGCATTGCCAAGTGTGGCAAAGACAAGTGAAGCAACTATTAAGACGGACGCAAGAATCCTGTTCATGACTTAATCTCCGGCGCTGGTTTACGGTAGCGCATCAACCATGTAATCGATGATCAAATTGTTGTCTCGATCAACTAACAACATGTTACGACCAACAAAACGGTATCTGACTTCTTTAGGCAGCTTGGGCAATTTGATAAGCAGGGTCGCCGGCATCTCACTGAGCTCATTTTTCTCCGGGTATGGGTAATTGACTCTAAGTGGCACTCCCTGAGTCTCTGCTTCAAAAACTATGTCGCGCAATTCCGCGCGATCCTTTCCCTGGAATTCTGTCCGCAAAGTTTTTCGTATGTACGCGGCCACGCCCGCACGAAAGATATCTCCGTTCTTAACGCCGGCTCGCGCTGCGCGAACCTGCGCTTCGAACGATTTGCGATACGACTCGATCTGTTCCGGTGTGCTGGCTTTAGAAAGTTTTGGCAATTTCGCTTTGATCCGGTCGCGCAGTTTCATATACGCCTTGACGCGATTTTCAAAAGCTACAATGGTGCGCTTGTCAGCGCTTGAAACAGGCGGTGGTTGTAACTGCTTAACTGGTTGCTGAACCGAAGCCTTCACAAGCGTTCGAGTAGCGCTGGTCGCGTAAAGTGGGCACAGCAAAGTCAGACTGAAGATCGAGGCTGAAAGCAACAGCCTCGAGTGGTCAAGAATTTTGTGTCTCATCGTCAAACACGAACTGCAAAGACAATGCCAATAATGGGAACATTCGCTGAGTTTTCACCCCCGGCATAACCGGCAACAATTCCAATCGTTTAGGCTGTGGATCGGGTCGAACGAGTTAGTGCCGGCGGGCGGGCTGGGCGCATGCTTGTCGAACAATCCGGCTGCTCACATTACACAATCAACAGAGGTCCTATGGGAAGTTTGCAAGAACTAACCAACCGTTTAAGGAAAGCGGCCTAATGCATATGCGTATGAATTACTGACCGGATCGTATGCGATCGCGTGTGCACCTAAGCTTCAATGTTGGATCGACAGTGTTCCTCCTTTGCAATAACGCTCTAATCCTGTGGTGATTTTGTGTCGATAGTGGGTACGCGCAAGTCCCTTCGTAATTAAGCGCTTTTTATAAGTCAGAACGCTTTCCCCCTCGAAAATCGGCATGCTGCTTGCGGTCTTTTTCTCAAAAAGACGCTGAAATCTGCGTGGATGGGAACAAGTTTCTGAAGGAGGCTTTATGAGTTCGATAAAAGTTTGGCCACACCTGACGATAGTGGCCATCATCTGTGCTTTGGTTGCAGGCTTAGGCGTAGCGTTCTACATGAAACATGAGCAGACGGTTTCAGCCGAATCGCTGCCCAACGCCGCGCGCATTCAACGTGTTGACGGAGAGGTCGCACTAAACAACGGTCTTTATGACAACGGAGCGAACACGCAGTGGGTGGCAGCCGCGCCGAATACTCCTTTCTCGGTCGGCGATCGCATTTACACCCGCGACAATTCGCGCGCCTCGCTGGCGTTTACCGGACGCAACTTTGCGAGGCTGAATCCAAACACGTCGTTCGATGTGATTTCCCTTGCCAATAGGCGCACGCAGCTGGCGCTGCGCGATGGCTCGGCAATCTTTGACATTGGATATCTTGAGCCCAACGAATTGTTTGAAGTGGCAACTCCCTATGGTGCCGTCGATTTTAATCAACCGGGACTTTACAACGTTGATTTAGGTAATGGGAACGCGATTGTTTCAGTGTAAAGCGGGCTGGCCCAGGTGGTTGGAC
>DASQPM010000285.1:0-5718 GCA_035643935.1 Pyrinomonadaceae bacterium
CTCGATGAAGTGTTTGAGTGTCTCTGCTTTCAACAAAGGCACGTCGCCTGACAGGATCACGAGTAAGGAGTTGCGATTGTCGAGTTGCGCGCGTGCGGACAATACCGCGTCCGCGGTGCCTCGTTGCTGCGCCTGCGTCACAAATTCAGCCAGGCTGCCGACCTCTGCTTCGACCGCCTTCTCGACCTCAGCCGCCTGATGTCCTACCACGGTGTAGATCTTGTCAGGGTTGAGCGCTTGCGCCGTGCGGCAAACGTAAGCAATCAACGGAGCGCCGCCCAGCTCGTGCAGTACTTTCGCTCGCTTCGATTTCATGCGCGTGCCGAGACCGGCAGCGAGAATGAGTACGTCGAGCGACTGCCGTGTTTGACGCGACTGCGGGAGGGACTGTTTTTGCATCGGTTATGCGGGCACGGGGCGCGAACAGGCTTGTTGCCGGCAGGACCTCACTACGTGGGCCAGCAGCGTCGAATCGTGTCTCACCTTTTCACCCTCTGCCAGCAGATTCGCGCGGACGGTTTGTGTTGACTGATCCAGGGCATCTTCAAGCGAATCATCATCAATCCCGATTTGCTGCGCGCCTTCCTGTGCGTAGCGCGTAGCCTGCTCGGCCGTAATACGCCGATCATTGACTACAACATAATCAAATTGAATTTCGCGAGCGTAACGCTTAATCGTTTCGAGATGTTCACGCGCGGAGTAGTTGTCAGTTTCGCCAGGCTGAGTCATCAAGTTACAAATGAAAATTTTGGTGGCGGCGCTTTCTCCGATGGCCTGGGACACGCGCGCGACGAGCAGGTTCGGCAGAATGCTGGTGTAAAGCGAACCCGGACCTAAGGTAATAACATTAGCCGCGCGAATCGCTTTTAGCGCTTGAGGCAATGGCAGGCACTGCTCGGGCTCCAGCCGAAGGCGACGAATTGGCACTCTCGAGGCAGAAATTTGAGTTTCGCCACGAACGACTTTGCCATCTTCCAGTTCGGCAACCAAACGCACGTCGCTTATGGTTGCCGGGAAAATGTGGCCCTTGCTGGCCAACACTTCCGACGACAGTCGCACCGCTTCAGTGAAATCTCCAGTCACTTCGGTAAGTGCCGCCAGAAACAAATTGCCAAAGCTGTGGCCGCCGAGTTCACCGGTGCCGCGAAATCGATACCTGAAGAGTCGCGAAAGCAGAGTGGAGTCTTCGGAAAGCGCAATCATGCAGTTGCGTATGTCGCCCGGCGGTAACATTTGCAACTCCTCGCGCAAACGACCAGAGCTACCGCCGTCGTCAGAGACAGTAACAATCGCCGACAAGTTCTGGATCCAATGCTCATCGGAATCGCGCTCGCCCACCAATCGTTTCAAGCCTGCGAGCAGCGTTGAAAGACCTGTTCCCCCGCCAAGCGCGACCAGGTTGATACCGGATTTTTCCGAGGACAGATAAGGCAAACGAGCTTCTCCAGCTTAAGGGGCGCGACATGCGCGCTTTCGTCAGAATGATACCTAAAAGGCGAAGGCTTTCAAACTACATACTCGTGGAAACTAAGGAGGCAGGATGCTACAGGCGTGGCTGAAAAACCAGACGGTCGAAATCCGGGTCATTACGAAGAGGCGTCAGGTCGTGGTCGTGTTGCGCGCGAACGCGTAAAGTCGGTTGCAGATCGAGCGCGCGCTGTAGTGATTGAAGCGCCAGGTCGAGCGAGCCGAGGCGCGCCCGTGTGGCCGCCAAACCATAATGGATGTGAGCGGCCTCTGGTTCGCGTTTCAATGCGCGCTCAAACATTTCCTGCGCCGCAACATATTCGCCGCGGTTGAGTTCGATGACGCCGCGGTCATAAAGAGAATCGGCATCGCGCGGCAAGATGCTTTCAGTCCGCATTCGGGCATCAGCAACAGCCAGATAAGTACGAGCACGTGCCGCTACTTCAGAAACCTTCGAGTATTTCTCAAGCAGCGCGCGAAACAGGTTGCGGGCCTCGCCAAAGTGACCGCGCGTAAATTCTTTATGCGCGCGCTCAAATGCTTTCAACGCAGCCGACTCATCAACTGTTGGCTGGCGCGGTGGCGGTGGCGCCACTGGAAGGGGACGTTGCGCGCGAACAGCTGCCAGCTTCTGAGTCTTTTTGACTCCCGACAGCGATGGCTTGCTGTGTTTGACTATGGCTGGCTTACGCGGAGCTGCCTTGCGTGGGATCGGCTTCTTTGGTGTCCGAAGTTTCTTCGCGACGATTTTTTTTGACGCAGTCTTCTTAATCTTCGAGGGCTTCGGCTTGGCGCCCTTTCTCAGTACTGATTTATGAGCGAGTGCTCGCTTAGCTTTTGGGCGCGCAGACTTCACATTCGTTGCTCGCCGCTTGGCTGCCGGCTTGGATCCAGCACGACGAACGGCGGCCCGCGACGTTGAACGTCTAATACCTTTTGTAACTGCACTCATGGAAGAATCAAAATGACAGGTGGATTGTGGCCGCAATTGCTCCGAAGTTGCGGTGGCAGAGTAACATAGCTGTTAGTTCTAATTCAACGCAAAACGTGGATTTACACCCATTTGAACGCGTTACAACGGCTAGGAGAGGCTAAATGTACTAACAAAGGAAAACACTTGTAGCACATTGTTGGCTATGTTACATTGCCTTGCGGCTGTTGAGACCAGCCGCCATTCCACCAGGACGAACATTGAACCAGCAAAATTGCTTTATTTTCAACGGCTTGCCCGATAAAGTCATGGCTTAGCCCGCCGGCCGCCCGTCCCTCACTAAAACTTCAAAGAGAGTTGTATTGATGGCAGACACGCCTATCCTGTTACACGAGCGTCAATTTCACCAGCTTAAAGCCGTGCTCGCTCGGCTGCGAATGGATGCCTCCGCCCGCGTAGTGTTCCTGGTGGACAAGGACGGCCAGGAGATCGCTGTTCAGGGCGAGATAGGAAATCTTGACACAACGAGTCTCGCCTCGCTGGCAGCAGGCAATGTCGCCGCGACAGGGGGCATGGCTCAATTAATTGGCGAGAAAGAATTTCCTACTCTCTCACATGAAGGCGCTCACGAAAGCATACACATTTCCGTCGTTGGCCGGATGCTGTTGATCGTGGTTTTTGACGAACGATCGAGCCTTGGCTTGGTCAAACTGCGCTCGAAACAGGTATCGCAACAGTTGTCCACCATGATGGATGAAATTGTAAACGCGCCCCACGACCAATCAGACTCACCCTTCGCCGAAATCACTGACGAAGACATCGACAGCCTTTTCCAATAACCCATCCCAGGGTAAGTGCCTTATGACCTTTATCAACTACGCATCGCGAGAAATTAATTGCAAGATCGTTTACTACGGTCCCGGTCTCTGCGGCAAAACGACTAACCTGCAGCACATTTTCGAGGCTACTGCACCACAAGCGCGCGGCAAACTGATCAGTCTGGCAACCGAAACAGATCGCACGCTGTTCTTCGATTTCATGCCGCTTGAGCTGGGAACCGTGCGTGGCTTCAAGACGCGCTTTCATCTCTACACCGTTCCGGGTCAGGTGTTTTATGACGCCTCGCGCAAGCTCATTCTGAAAGGAGTGGACGGAGTGGTCTTTGTAGCCGACTCGCAGGAAGAGCGCATGGATGCAAACATCGAATCGTTGTACAACCTTGAAGAGAATCTCAAAGCCCAGGGTTATGATTTAATGAAGCTGCCTTATGTACTGCAACTCAACAAGCGCGACCTGCCGAATATCATTCCAGCAGTCGACATTGCGGCCGAATTGAGACGGAAAGAAGAGCCGGTGGTAGAAGCGGTCGCTTCAACCGGTGCGGGCGTCTTTGATACTTTGAAAGCTGTGGCTAAACAGGTACTGACTGAACTCCGTAAAAGCTAACAGCCGGGCAAGGGCAATCATTCGAGTGCTTTAAGCATCAACAGGCCATCGCCGCCGTTTGAATAATATTTGGGCAGCCTTTGAGTAATAGCGTATCCGAGATGCTGGTAAAGTTTTTGCGCGGGAATGTTTAGCGATCTCACTTCCAGCCGCACTATTCGGACATCCCTTTTCTTAAATCCCTTTTCAACTTCAGCCATTAAACGTTGGCCGAGATGACGGCGCCGGTGTTCAGGCGCAACGCCAACGGTCGTAATGTGTCCCGTGTGATCCGGTTCGATTAGGCCGATGACGAAGCCAACCATGGCCCCGTTGGCGGCTGTCGCGCGATAGGAGACAGACTCGGGCGCCGTCAGAAGATATTCGAAAGTCTCGTGGCTATAAGCTTCGCCATCCACAAAACAACGCTGATCGAGCCGCCAGCAATCATCAAGATTGGAAATCGTCAGTGGGCGAATATCGTAGCGTGAGCTGACCGCCACGGGTGTCGTTATTTGGGACTCAGGAGCGTATTCGTCAGGAGGCGGAGCCCACAAGCGAGAACGAATTTTCTTTAGTACTGCCATACGAGAAACGAATAAGCGATCTCTGGTTGGAATCTAGTCTAACATCATCGTTTTCATAAGCACTAGATCACAAGCATACAATCGCCGTAACTGTAGAAGCGAAACCGTGCTTTTACTGCATCATGATAGGCGTTTAGCACTAACTCGCGGCCGGCAAAAGCCGAAACTAAGATCAACAGCGAGGAACGCGGCAGATGAAAGTTTGTCAGCAGCGCATCCACCGCGCCAAATTTGTAGCCCGGCTTGATAGTGAGCTCGGTCGGGTCGTTTCCCGGCTGAATGATTCCATCTGCATCCGCAGCCGTTTCCAAAGCGCGCGTGGTTGTCGTGCCAACAGCAATGACTCGGCCGCCTGCAGCGCGCGCTTCATTGATAGTATTTGCTGCCGCCGCGTTAATGTTCAAAAATTCCGCAGTCACCTGGTGCGCTTCAATTTCGTCTACTCGTACCGGTTCAAACGTGCCGTAGCCCACATGAAGAGTTATCTCTGCGACGCGTGCTCCGCGATCGCGCAGAGTTTGCATGATGGCGGGTGTGAAATGTAATCCGGCGGTCGGCGCGGCGATCGCGCCTCTTTCTCGCGCGAACATGGTCTGATACCGCTCCTTGTCAGTTTCGGAACTACCGCCGGCGCGCTTGATGTAAGGCGGCAGCGGCGTCTGGCCCACTTCATCCAGCAAGCTGTCCAATGGTTTTGCGCCATCAAACTTAAGTTGTCTGACGCCGCCCGGCAAAGAGGTGACCACTTCAGCACGCAAGCTCGACGCGCCAAAGCGGACTTGCGCGCCGTTATTCAACCTGTGCGCTGGCCGCACCAGTGCTTCCCAAACTGATGTTTCTATCTCGCGAAGCAGCAACACTTCCACGCGCCCGCCGGAAGGATCGCGTTGCCCAACCAGGCGCGCCGGAAAAACGCGCGTGTTGTTGATGACGACTACATCTCCGGCGCGCACCAGCTCAGGAAACAATGCAAAGTTGGATTCGGCCCAGGTTTGCGTATCGCGCTTGACGACCATCATTCGCGATGCATCGCGGCGTTCGAGCGGTTGTTGCGCGATCAGTTCTGCTGGAAGCTCATAATCGAATTCTGAAATATGCATTTCTGGCACGCCGGAAGGATCACACAATGGAAGGGAAATGCGGATGCTCTCGATGGAAGACAGCGGTAAGCTGAGCGCCAAACAATAGAATCAAACTTGAGACGTAGCTCCAGGTCAGCACCGAGACAACAGCGCCGACTGATCCATAAATCTGATCGTAATGAAAGTAGCCCAAGCTCCAGGCAAAGACATACTTCGCCAGTTCCCA
>DASQPM010000286.1:0-7734 GCA_035643935.1 Pyrinomonadaceae bacterium
ATTCCTGTCTGTCTTTTTTTTTGACGACAATATATTAAGCATGAAACAGGAAGTTTTGAAAGATGAGAAAAGTAGGACAGGCATTCCTGCCTGTCGCGGTCACAGCGTCAAGGAAGCCAGAACGGGATGCCTTTCGATTAGCTCGCGCGCAATTTTAACTGCCCAGGTCTTATGTTTCGATCTGTCCATCCACCTTCCGAATGCATCATCGATCAAGGTATTGGCTTGGCGTTTCGTGATCCCGCTCACCTTCATTAACTGCTTAACCGCTTCATCCCCACGTTCAGCCGAGCCCTCATCGTGCTTTTTGGCGCCGATCAGCAAAGATTTGCCAAGATGCAAAACTGAATCACAGTCACGGCAGACGATCTCAAAAGCTGTAAGCGTGGCGACATGCTTAACATCATCATAGGTCCATACTTCGTGACAGACCATGTGGCTGTCATATTGCTCTGCGCAATGCGTGCACGTGTTAGCGGCGACTTCTAGCACAGTGCGACGCAGAGATTCCCATTGCTTCCGAGGTAAGCGATTGTAAACGCTTCGGCCCCACAAAGGGCGAGGGACTAGGGCTGGTGTAAGCATAAAGGCACTCCGCATTACTTCATGGCAAAGGTTTACCGCAAAGCGCAAGACACTAACAAACCCGGTCCGAAAATCAGGAAAGCCACCGCACACCAGGCGGCAGAGCCGTGAAGTAAGTTAGACGGCAGAGCTGAAGCAAGCGAGGAAACACAAATGCGGAACCGCGAGCAGTAGCGACCGGATGCTAAAACACAACGTTGACGTAGAGGGTTCCGAGAAGAATTATCCGGTTGCAAGGTTGAGTGCCGGCATCCGGTCGCTACCGCTCGCGGCTCTGCAATCGACTGCTTGCTTGTGTTCACCGCTCCCGCCTCTATTCATCGTGAAGTACCTTCACTCCAGGTGTGAACGGGTTTGCCCGTCGAAAAATCGTAGAACACGAGATCAACATCCGCCAGCATCTTTGCCAGCAGAATGATCTGGCCCGTATGCATCGAGAAGTGTTCGGTTACATGAAAGATCGCCGACAGGGCAGTCGTCATCGTTCCCTGAATCTGAAATTCATCGAGCAGCCGCGCGGTATCAAAACTTTCCAGTGTTTGGTCGAAGTCGGCTACGGCTTTTTTAAGATGCGCCAGCAATTCGCCACGCGGAACCATGCGCCTTTCCGCAAACTCGGCGTCGCGCTTCCGGTCATCAGGTTCACCGCCCAGCCCGGATACGATCCATTGCCGCGCGTTGCCCGAGAGGTGCAGGATGAGATTGCCAATACTGTTTGAGCTTTCATTTGCCCGCCACCAAACCTGCTCGTCCGTTAACTGCTCAAGGCATCGTTCAAGTTTCGGCAGATACTCTTCACGCAGGAGGTAACGCGCCTGGGAAATGAATGCTGCGGAAATTGTTGGGTCGGCTTGTGCGGCTGGTGTTGTCATTTTGTTTGCTGGGAAAACTTTGGCGGGGCAATGCCCGCCTCTAAGCGGAGCTAGCCCTGGTCCTCGTCCACTACCAGTTCGGGTTTCTGTTTGTGCTTTGCTTTCCGGCCGGCTGGCCTTGCTTTCTCTTCCGGCTTAGCGTGACTTAGCGGATGGCCCGGAGGAGCCGCAGGCTTTCTGATGCTCTGAAAAATCGCTCGTGTAGTTTGCTTGGACTTTTGCTTTCGAGAAGTTGTTTTCGGCATCTAGCCGCTTCCTCGTCGGTGAAGATTTGTTTGTTATTTGCGCGCATGCTATCCCCGCGCGCGGGCACTGTCAATGTTTCGGTGAAGCAAAGCTGACATCGACTCTTTGTCATTAGCACCGCGGCTTCAGCCCGGTGATGAGTCGCGGAACTGAAATAGAACCGTCCATAGCGGTGGCATAGCCGCTACGCCGAAGGCGTTCGATAACTTAGCCCAGGGTTGCGCGTTGCGCGCTACCCTGGGATCATAACATTCCGAAAAAATCTTCAAACCCAGAAAGGGTTCAATACGGTTGTTGCCCAATCGTTTTCACAATTCGACACACCTGGTTTATTCAACCCTTTCAGCGTAGGAAGGTATGCGGTCTTTAACCCGGCGTGCTACGCCGGGCTAAGTTATCCAACGCCTTCGGCGTACGTCTGAGAACCAACCGATCTGAACTTGAACGGTCCAGGATCGATCTTGTCGCCAATATTCACCCTGCTAAGGCGAAGGTGCTAATTGGGTGTTTTTTTTGCTCGATAGTTGAACCTGGATGAGACAGGCTAGCTAGCCGACTAAGCTTCGCTGGTGCGGGGAGTATTTGGTAAGAGCAATTTTACAGCCTGAGCGGTTTCGACGGCGCGCTTCTGCTGAACTTCTGTAACCCAATTGGTTACTGTTTGGACGATTTCACGCGCGGTGTCGCGCGGCACGTTTTTCCTGGGCGTCGCCTTTTGGCGCCGCGTGCGATCCTGTTTCTTTACTATTCGAATGGTCTTTTTTTCCGACATTTCCGATAACCTTTGATATTCCTTTGTTACTACTGTCTCAATTAAAACGATCTTTTACGAAGAGAGTTCCCAATATTCGTGCGTTGCCTACCGGGAACGGGCGCTTACTTGCCAGCTCGCGGCAATACCAGCAAAACTTGAGCCAGAGTCTGCGGATGGGTGCTTTAGAATCTGAGGTGCGGCTGGTGAAGCTATTATGGGCCTACTTAAGAGCTTTGTCGATGTTGGACATCAAAAACTGGCCTCTTCAGCCGGCCTGAGCGGCTCTTCCAATTTCAACTCATCGCCCTTAACCGTCATTTTCTGCTGCTGGCTTTCCATATCAAGCTGCCATATCTTTTTTTGCGTCGTGTAAATCAACACGCACAATCCGACCATGGCGCCTGCATTGATCCACTTTAATCCGCCAATCAAACTCCGTACCAAAGTTAATCAGCAGCCCGTTGATCACAATCAGCGCCAGGCGAAATTCGGTAGGAGGCCACGATTGGATAATGAATTCGGCTGCATATTTGTGCGTTTATGTTGAAGGCTTGGCCCTCTCTGGCCACACACATTAGGCGGCAAAAGTTTTCCGACTGTCATTAGAAATATTTTTGCGACAGGCCCCGGTGGGTTTTGGTGAGAATTTGAAAATGCCGACCAACTAAAAATCAAAGCTGCGTTGGGTTCAAATGAAAACTACCGACTGCGAGCTGGGAATATCAAAGCGGCGGCGACAGGCCTTGCAAGCAAGCATATCGTCGATGCGCACCATGTAGTCGCGGGATTTTTGAAAACGCGCGCGATCCTGTTCATTGGCGCCGCGCGGCGGTTGTTGCTTTTTTGTTCGTCTCAACCAGCGCACTTCATACTCAGTGCGCTCGCGACAGTGAGGACAACTGAAAGTCGCCTTTTTCAGCTCCTGCTTTTCGTTAAAGAAATCTTGTTCGTTCATTTTTTGTCACCAGAAGTTAGTGGCATCGACTTTAGTCTGTGCTCTTACCGAAGACACAGACTGAGGTCTATGCTACTTTCGCAAACTCTCACCGCTCGCCCAAATCTCGCAGGTAGCGAAAACTGTAGATTCCCGTCTCATGTCCATCGCTCCAACGAAAGTTTAGCGCATAACGGCCTACGATACTCAAATCCGCAATCGTCAGTTCGTCGGAAATAGATTCCGGTTGCAGCACGCGCTGGCCGGTCCACTCATTCACACATTGCGCGCAGGGACAGCGGCGGCGCAACTCAGCCGCAGTGTAAATACAAACGCAATCGTCGGCCCAGGTGATGCGCAGGCCTGAGTCGCCTTCCTGCTTGATCTCGCGCGGCTCAATTGCCGGCCCGCGTCGTTCAGACGTTTCGATCATACCGCTTCACTGGCCTCGCGCACCGCCCTGGCCACGGCTTCCGCCGTGATCTTGAAGTGCGATGCGTTCCAAAATACCTGACCTTTTCGCAAAACAATCACCTGCGGCGACTCGTGTGGTACGCCGAAGCGGTTTTCGATCGCGCTTGAGAGTCCGCGCGCTTTCTGCACTTCAAGCAACGCTACTTCCCCATCGTAGCGCGCCATTTGATCGTAGGCAGCGGAGCTTATCGCACAAGTCAAACTGTGCTTGAAGATGACCAGCGGCCGCCCATTGCTGCTTTCGATCAAGGCATCGAGCGCCTCTATGTCAGTAACCCTCTTGAAATGATTATCCATTGGTGCCCTTGAGAACCCTTTTGATAGTAGCCGATCGATTTCGTTCGCACAAAGAGAGCCGCTTGAAGGACTGATGCAGTTTTAACTCAATCCCTTTTTCATTAGCGCCGTGGCTTTAGCCCGGTGATGGGTGATTGGGGTCGCACGGAAAACCGTTTAAACGGTTTCCTATTGTGCCAGGCACTCAGCTCACCGCGCTAAAGCGACGGTGCTAATGAGAATGAGAGACAACTGCCTCGGTACGCTCTTTAAATGCGCGGGAACTTGGCACAGCAAGTGCCCAGTACCATAACAGCAGCGAGAAATGCTGCTTTCGTGTTCCAAGTGGGGCGAGAAAGGACAGCATTACACCTTCCCTTTCGCAAATCGCCCCACCTCCTCTCACAAATTCTTTCGGTTGCGTGGCACAGACTTCAGCACGCAAAACTTTTTTCCACTCGAACAGGAACGCAATTGTCAAAACCAACTTTTCTCCCGATTACACTGTTCGGCTCTCTTGCCATTTTATTCTTCTGTGTTGCTTCACTACCGGCCCAGGAATCATTCATCGCGTCGGCGAACTCCGGGCCAGATGCCCCTGTCATTAAGGTTTCTATTGATTCGGAACCGCCGCCGATGCGGCTCAGTGCCAAGGCGATCATCGCCGCCTTTCTCAAATCTGAAGCCGAGACGCGCGACGCCCTAAATCAGCACACCTTCAAGCGCGATGTGGTGCTGCAGACAATTGGCCCTAACGGCGCGGTTACCGGCGAATACATTCGCAACTCGCAATTCCTCTTCGACGATCGGGGCAACCGCATCGAGCGCGTGATTTATCACCCGTCCTCAACCATTCGCGAACTGCGCATCACTAAAGAAGACATTCAGGATTTGGCAGGCGCGCAATTGCTGGGCGTGGATATCGCCGAAACCGGCAAGTATCGCCTTAACTATCTAGGCACTGAGCTGGTCGACTCGCGAACGGCGTTCGTCATCGACGTTGCTCCGTCCACCACTCCTGACCCGCAAAACATGAAAGCGCGCTTTTTTGTAGGCCGCGTTTGGGTTGATACCAACACATTTCGCGTTATCAAAGTTAAAGGCATCGTTGAACCTCAGGGCAAGCAACGATTCCCGATTTTTGAAACGTGGCGCGGCGCGATCACCGACGCGCTCGTTTTTCCCAATCTCACCATCGCCGACCAGACTCTGCACTTTCCCAGTCGGGACGTGCACTACCGCATCAACGTCAAGTACTACGACTACAAACGCTTCGCCAGCAAAGTCACCGTCACCGAAATAGATCCTTCCGCCTCTGAATAGTTCTCCAGAACCTCCTACAGCTTCCGAAATAAACATCATGAAACTCTTACTAGTATCAATCGCCTTAATGCTCTTCATCCCGGCTGCGACCATTCATGCGCAGGAACGGACTTGCACTGCTAACCGCAATTCGCCGCCAGCGAGCAACTGGTACTGGGCGCCCGACGCAGAAGTGAAGGTGCACTTTGTTCGCGGCATGTTCACGTCGGAACAACAAGGCACGCTCTTGAGTGCCATGGAATTTTGGACGCGAGCGGCAGAGAAAATCGGCGCCGGCGTCAAGTTTGTTTATGCAGGGGAAATCGGCGGCGTGATCAACTGTGAAAACTGTTTGACGGTAACGCGACGGGACGTTTACCAGACAGACAAGAAACACTACGCGTTCTTCTATCCGTTGCAGCAACGCCACGACGGTCAATTACTTTCTGCCTGGATCGATCTTGATTTTGCCACCACAAATCTTCAAGCGCTCAAAAGTTTCATGGTCCATGAGCTCGGACACGGAATGGGACTGTGGGATTGCACCACTTGCCACAATAAACAAACGATCATGAATGGCTTTCCGGGAATCAACAAAAACAACGGGCTGCTCGAAGCGTCGGCTTGTGACCTGGAGGTCGTACGACAGGTTTACGATCGTGAACGTCGCGTTTCGGAAGATTCTTTGGCCCAGAGCGGTCACGAATAACCGAACCATATTGATATTCGCGCCGAATAAGTTGGTTTTCGGCGCGGAACCGGCAGACTCCGCGGCGTGCGGTTAGTTTTTCGCCCAATAACCGCCACGTCGTGGTCCTGCCGGAAATAAATTAAACAGCTTCAACTATCCGGCCAAAAGAGAAGACAATGAAACTTAGCCTGCTAAAGGTTGTCAGCTTGATCCTGGTTTTCACCGCCCTCGTGGCGGTTTCCGCGTTTGCGCAACCCAACGATGCAATCGCCTCAGCTTGCGACGCTAAAGTAAAAGCGCCGGATTACTCATTACCTGAGTGGCCTGAGAACGCTAAAGTCAAAGTCTATATAGTGGCTGCTGATTTCAAACCGCAGGAGATCGCCGCGATCCTTACGCCGTTAAGCAACTGGAGCGCGGTGGCAGAAGCCACTGGCTCCGGTGTTACGTTTGCTTATTCGGGTCCTGCCGTTGCGCCTCAGGATTGCCTGAACTGCCTGACCATCATGCGCGGCAGAGTTCATGACAACCAAAAGCACGCAGCCGAGTTGCAGGCAATGGTGAACCGGGGCGAGCAGACAATCCTCTACGCGCGCATCGTAATCGATTACACCATTCCAAACTTAACGGCGCTGACAAACGCGGTGGCGCATGAGCTGGGACACAACTTTGGCTTGCCCGATTGTTTCTCTTGCCACGGTCACAGCACCGTGATGAGTTTGATTAGAACTTCAGATGGGTTCACTGGACCAACGTCGTGTGACGTGGCGCAGGTACGGCGGATTTACGAACATGTACGGACGCATGCGGCAGCCGTGAAGAAACACCAGCCGCAACAGGTAGCAAAAATCGTCCCGGTGGATCCCGGCGAAGAGCCGGTCGATGACGACACTCCAATCGTGGTGAAAAGACCTTGATCTACGTTACCGGCGATGTAACAAAACCATTTTTGGAATGCTCAAAGCAGCACACCGGGCCCAGGAATACTGTGCCGGGTTTAGTCCTTCCGCGTGTTTGCGTAGCCCCCGCGCGTTCTGCCTATAGTTGGTGTATCTCAAACAGCAAGGTCTTATGGGCACGGCTCAAAGAATTCCGCCACAGATAGCTGAACCATCAGATCAAAGCCTAGGATTCGCACTACCCGTGTTGCCGAGGGCGATGTCATTAATGCTGTTGCATACTTTGAGTATGATCAAGGCGAACCCCTGCCTTGACGCTAGGCCTATATGTTGGATGCTGAACTAAGGCTCACCCGGTCGCTACTGCTCCCGGTTCTGACTTCGTCTTGCCCGTGGAGGTAGATTCCTTGCTGCTTTGCTTTCTGTGTAATCGGCGGAATCTCCCGAAGCTTCGACTAACGCATCGTCACCAGCGGCAGTTCAACAAAGCTTGCTTGTCCCGGCGCGTTATAGATCCTCTGGGTGGCTTTTCGATAATCTCCCGGTTTAGCCCAAAAAATATTCTTGACGAACGTCTGCGGATTACGATCATAGAGCGGAAACCAACTTGATTGAATCTGGACCATGATCCGGTGGCCCAGCAGAAATACGTGGTTGGCCGTCGGCAAAGGCCAGCGATAGAGCAGAGGCTTGCCGGCCGC